>JAKAFQ010000007.1 GCA_021817875.1 Pseudomonadota bacterium | reverse complement strand
CAGTGAACGCGCGGATGGTCGAGGTGCGCGCTTCGTATTGCACGAAGCGCAACGCCAGCTCGAAGCTCCGCAGTTCCCCTTCGTAGCGAGATTCCACGATGCGCATGTCAGGTCCCCTTTGTTGTTGCGCCTGTCACGATCCGCAACGCACATTCTGGGCGATTTGCGCGCCGGCACAACCCGAGTAATTGCGCAAATAGCGGAGAAATGAGCAGTGGATTGCCGCGGTGATTACGATACGATAAAAGCGTGGGGCGAAGCGCATGGAGTCGTGATCATGGCGCGATACGACGAGGATGCTGAGGACATATCCAGCACAGGCGGCAAGCCACCGTGCCGGATCGTCGAGTCGCTGAAGAGTCTCAACTATCAGTGCCTGGAGCTGCTGGCGCAGCAGGCGGCGGCCGGTTCCACGACGAGCTTTGCCCTGGGAGAGGTCATCCGCGAGTGGCAGCAGCTCGACGAGGCGGCGCGCAGGCGGGCCGCCGATTATCCGTTCCTGCTGTTCGATGCGGGATTCGCCGATCCGCAGCTCTGGCAACAGCTCGACGCGCCCCGCGTCAGTGACGGGTACCCGCCCGCGCATGCGGCGTTTTTCACCGTGCCGGACGCGGTGGGCGTCACGCGCTCGGTGTTCGTGTTTGCCTCGTCGATGGCCCAGCGCCATCGCACCTACGCCCGCCTCGCGCTCGGCATGCATCCGCAGTGCGTCAGGATCATCGCCGCCCATTCGGTGCTTCACGTGCATCAGATGGCCGAACACTGGTGGTCGTGGCTGCAGCCGCGGTGGCCGCACACACCGGAGATCTGGCAGGAATTGCTGATGGCGGGGGCTGAGGGGGGTGAAATCCACCGGCGCGCACGCATGCATGGCATGCGGCTTCTCGAAGCGCACATGGCGCGCGCCGTGCGCAGCCGCAGCGGCGGCTCGGGGCCGTGAACGATCCCTCGGGGCGCCCGGGCTCGCCTGCCGGACTGCGATCGCCCGGCTGCGGCCTGTGCCGCCGCGCGCGTCGGGCGCCTCGCCCTGACCGTCCCCGGCCTCAGCCGATCCGGCCCGCGCGACGGGGTCGCCTACAGCTCGATCTGCCGCTGACCCGCCGAATCGCGTGCCGCACGCAGCATGCCCGGCGTGTTGAAGTCCATGACGAGCCTGCCGGCGTCATCGACGCCGATCAGCCCGCCGCTGCCGCCGAGCTCGCGCAGGCGGGTGAGCGTTTCGCGTACGGCTTGCTGCAGAGTGAGGCCGCGGTACTCGACCGCCGCACAGGTATGGTGGGCTGCGACGAGACGCATGAAATACTCTCCGTGTCCGGTGGCCGACAACGCGCAGACGCCGTTGCGGGCATAGGTGCCGGCACCGATGATGGGAGAATCCCCCACGCGTCCGGGATGCTTGTTGGCCACTCCGCCGGTGGACGTGGCGGCGGCGAGATTGCCGTCCGCGTCCCGTGCCACCGCGCCCACGGTCCCCTGGGTCGGGGAAATGGGCTGCCGGAGCGGTCCGCCGCTGCGCAGGGTATCGAGCTCCGCCTGGCGCCGCCGGGTACGGAAGTAGGTATTGGGAACCAGCGCCAGCCCTTCCTCCAGCGCGAATTCCTCTGCGCCCGCGCCGACCAGCAGCACGTGGCGGGATTTCTCCAGCACGCGGCGGGCCAGCTCGACAGGATTTCTCACGTGCCGGACCGCGGCCACCGCACCCGCCCGCAGCGTCAGGCCGTCCATGACGGCCGCATCGAGTTCCGCCGTTCCCTGGCGCGTCAGCGCCGCGCCCCGCCCCGCGTTGAACAGCGGGTTGTCTTCCAGGGCGCGCACCGCGAGCGTCACCGCATCCAGACTGGTACCGCCCCGCTCGAGCACCTCGAAGCCCTGATCGAGCGCGGCGGCGAGACCTTCGCGATACTGCGCCTGCTGCGCCTCCGGGAGCGCCGGGAGCGACAGGTCGCCCGCACCGCCATGAACCGCAATGGCATACATCGGGAGCCTCCGATGAACCCCCACCCGCTCGCGCACCCGCTATGATCGGGCGGCATCTTACCGGTGAACGAGCCCATGTTGCAGAAGATTCGAAGCATTCTGGTCGCCAACCGCGGCGAGATCGCCATCCGTGTCATGCGGGCCGCAAGTGAGCTCGGGCTGCGCACCGTGGCCGTATATTCCCAGGAGGACCGCTTCTCGCTGCACCGCACCAAGGCGGACGAGGCGTATCTCGTCGGACAGGGCAAGGGCCCCGTCGAGGCGTACCTGGATATCGAAGGCATCCTGCGCATCGCTCGCGAGGCCCGAGTGGACGCCATTCATCCCGGTTACGGCTTCCTGTCCGAAAATCCAGAGTTCGCGGCCGGTTGCGCGCGGGCCGGGATCCGCTTCATCGGCCCCGAGCCCGAGACCATGCGTACATTGGGCAACAAGGTGACCGCGCGCGAGCTCGCCGCCCAGGCCGGGGTGCCCGTGATGCCCGCCACGGCGCCCCTGCCGCAGGGCATCGAGGACTGCCAGCGGCTCGCCGGGCAGATCGGCTATCCGGTCATGCTCAAGGCGAGCTGGGGCGGTGGCGGACGCGGCATGCGGATCGTGCAGAGCGATGAGCAGCTCGGGCAGCTGCTGCCGGTTGCACGCCGCGAGGCCAAGGCCGCGTTCGGCAACGACGAGGTCTACCTGGAAAAGCTGGTGCGCCACGCGCGCCACGTAGAGGTGCAGATCCTCGGTGATGCCCATGGCGGGCTCGTGCACCTTTACGAGCGCGACTGCACCGTCCAGCGACGCAATCAGAAGGTCGTCGAGCGCGCCCCGGCGGTCTTTCTCACCGAGGCGCAGCGCGCCGAAATCTGCGGGGCGGCGCTTGCGATCGGCCGTGCGGCGCGCTATCGCAACGCCGGCACGGTGGAGTTCCTGCAGGACGCCGACAGCGGGAAGTTCTATTTCATCGAGGTCAATCCGCGCATCCAGGTCGAGCACACCGTCACCGAGTGCGCCACCGGGATCGACCTCGTCAAGGCGCAGATCCGCATCGCCGCAGGCGCGCGCCTCGGCACTGCCGACAGCGGCGTGCCGCCACAGGAGCAGATCCGCATTCATGCGCACGCGCTGCAGTGCCGTGTCACCACCGAGGACCCGGAAAACGACTTCATCCCCGATTACGGCAAGATCAGCGCCTACCGCAGCCCCGCCGGGTTCGGCATCCGTCTGGACGCCGGCACCGCCTATACCGGCGCGATCATCACCCGCTCCTATGACTCTCTGCTCGTCAAAGTGACGTCGTGGGCGTCCACCCCCGAGGAGACCATTGCACGGATGCATCGGGCGTTGTGGGAGTTCCGCATCCGTGGCGTGGTCACCAACCTGCGCTTCCTCGACCAGGTCATCACCCATGCGCGCTTCGCCCGCGGCGAATACACGACGCGATTCATCGACGAAACCCCGGAGCTGTTCCGCTGGCCGCGCAAGCGAGACCGGGCGACGCGCATCCTCACCTACATCGCCGAAACCATCGTCAACGGCAATCCGCAGACCAACGGCCGCCCGCGGCCGGCGCGCATCGAAAGCGCAAGACTGCCGCAGGCGGTCCTCGGTGATCCGCCGCCCGGCACGCGTCAGACGCTCCAGGAGCTCGGCCCGGAGCGCTTCGCGCAGTGGATGCTGCGCCAGGAGCGCGTACTGCTCACCGACACGACGATGCGCGATGCGCACCAGTCGCTGCTGGCGACACGGGTGCGCACCATCGACATGACGGCCATCGCGCCGTACTACGCCAGCCTGGTGCCCGAACTGTTCTCCGTGGAATGCTGGGGCGGCGCCACGTTCGATGTGGCCATGCGCTTCCTGCGCGAGGACCCCTGGCAGCGGCTCTCGGCGCTGCGCGAGCGGCTGCCGAACGTGCTGCTGCAGATGCTGCTGCGCTCCGCCAACGCGGTCGGATACACCAACTATCCGGACAATGTGGTACGGTTTTTCGTGCGGCGCGCCGCCGAGCGCGGCATCGACCTGTTCCGGATCTTCGACTCGCTCAACTGGGTCGAGAACATGCGCGTGGCCATCGACGCGGTCCTGGAAGCGGGCAAGCTTTGCGAGGCGGCGATCTGCTACACCGGCAACCTGAGCGACCCGCGCGAGAAAAAATACACCCTGGAGTACTACCTGAAGCTCGCGCGCGAGCTGAAGGCCGCGGGCACTCACGTGCTCGGCATCAAGGACATGGCCGGGTTGTGCCGGCCGCGGGCCGCCTACAGCCTGGTCAAGGCTCTCAAGGAGGAAATCGGCCTGCCGGTGCACTTCCACACCCACGACACCAGCGGCATCGCCGCGGCAAGCGTGCTTGCCGCCATCGATGCCGGCGTGGACGCCATCGATGGCGCCATCGATGCGATGAGCGGACTCACCTCGCAACCGAACCTCGGTTCGATCGTCGAAGCGCTGCGCCACGGAGCGCGCGACCCAGGGGTGGATCCGGGGAAGCTGCGCATGCTCTCGTCCTACTGGGAACAGGTACGCCGGCTCTACGCTGCCTTCGAAAGCGACCTGCGCTCCGGGGCATCAGAGGTCTACGTGCACGGCATGCCCGGAGGACAGTACACCAACCTGGCGGAACAGGCCCGTTCCCTCGGCATCGACACCGCGCATTGGCCGCAGGTGGCCCAGGCCTATGCCGACGTCAACCTGATGTTCGGCGACATCGTCAAGGTCACTCCCACCTCCAAGGTGGTCGGCGACATGGCGCTGTTGATGATCACGAGTGGCCTGACTGCGCAGCAGGTGCTCGACCCGAAGGTCGACGTAGCCTTCCCGGAGTCGGTCGTACAGCTGTTCCACGGCGATCTCGGCCAGCCCTGCGACGGCTTTCCGCAGGCGCTGCAGCGCAAGGTGCTGAAGGGAGGCGCGCCGCTCGCCAGCCGCCCCGGCGCCACGCTGCCGGCGGTCGATCTCGAGGCCGTGCGGGCCACGATCCAGGAGCAGGTCCCGCGCCCGGTCACCGATGACGACCTCGCCTCGTACCTGATGTACCCGAAGGTCTGGCAGGACTACGCCGCCGAGCGGACACAATACGGCGACGTGAGCATTCTGCCGACCCCGGTATTTTTCTACGGTATGGAGCCAGGCCAGGAAATCAGCATCGACCTGGAGCGGGGCAAAACGCTGTTCGTGCGCTACGTCGCCTGCAGCGAGCCCCACGACGATGGCACGCGCACCGTGTTCCTCGAGCTCAACGGCCACCCGCGCGCGCTGCGCGTGCCCGACCGCAGCCAGGCGGCCAGGCGCCCGCCCCAGCGCAAGGCCGAGGCGGGCAACCCGCGCGAGGTGGGGGCGCCCATGCCGGGCACCATCGCCACCATCGCAGTGAGTGTGGGGCGCAGAGTCGCCCGTGGCGACGTGCTCGCCACACTGGAAGCGATGAAGATGGAGACCCAGGTGCGCGCCGAGATCGACGGCGAAGTGGTCGAAGTGCCGGTCACTCCGGGCCAACAGGTCGATCCGAAGGATCTTCTGGTGGTGCTGCGCTGACGGCCGCGCCGGCGAACGCCCGGCGGCTCTCGATCAGCTGCCAGACCCCCAGGCCGGGTATGCCGATGACCCATTCACGTGCGCGGCGAATGAGCGAGCACGCGACGGCCGGCGCGGCCGGAATTCCGAGCAGCGCGCACACCAGCACGTAGCCGGCTTCCTGCACGCCGAGCGCAGCCGGAACCGCGAAGCCGAAGGTTCTCAGGCCGCAGAACAGGCTGTCGATGATGAGCGCGCCGGTCACCGTGACCGCGACCCCCATCAGATGAAAAATGATCCAGGTTTCCAGTGCGCCGAGCATCCAGGCGAGGGTGTGCGTGGCGAAGGCGGCCGTCGTCCGGCGATCCGGTGCGGAGACCTGCCGCAGGGCTTGCCCGATGTCCGGTCCGATCCGAACCGCAGGCCAGCGCCGGGCAATCAACCGCGCTGCGCCTTCCAGCATCGACAGCAGACGCTGTCGGTAGACGATCACTGCAACCGCCAGGGCACCCGCCGGCAGCACCGCGGAGGTCGCCAGCCGCAGAGACGCCGCGTGGTGCCCGCTGAGCAGCAGGATCGCGCCGGCGAGCACATAGGGCAGCTTGGCGAGCTGCTCGACGATGACATCCACGAGCATGGAGCTCATCGCCGACAGGCCGCTCAGTCCCGCGAGGCCCAGCGCGCGTACGCCGGCCACGATTCCGCCCAGCTGGGAAAACGGCAGCACCTCCGCCGTCGCTTCACGCACATACCGGGCCCAGATGAATTTCCACGGCGAAGCGCCGCTCTGCCTGTTGCCGATGAACGACCAGGCGGATCCTGTCAGCGCAATCACCGGCAGATGGATCAGCGCGACGATCACCAGACCGGCAAGACCGACTCTCTCGGCGGCCTGCGCCACTGAGCCGACTCCCGCGTACGCCACCGCCGCAATCAGCCCCACGGCGCCGAGCACGGCCGCGAGGAGCTTGGCGCGGCTCATGCCGGGCTCGTCGATAACGCGCTTTCCGGGGTCGAGCGGTTGCGCTCGGGGCGGACATCGAACACTTCCATGTATCGCGCAAAGCGTTCGCGCAGCCGCAGGGCATCGAGACCGAACGCTTCGAGGCTGTAGTGATGCACCGGGTAGCCGCCGCGCGGCCTCTTGCGCAGATACTCCGCCACCCGGGTCTCGGCCTGCTCGCTCAACGTCATTCCGCAGTGACGGTACAACCGCTCCAGCGTGTCCATGGGGGCGCCCACGACGTCGTGATAGTACAGATGCAGGATGTTGCCGCCCTGCGAATGGGCGCTCACGATCCGCTCGGCGCCCTCCGCCCAGCGGTCGCTCACCTCATGCCCGATCTCCGTGCGGGCGACGCGCAGCGAAAACGGGCGCCTGAGGACCTCGGTGAGCCTGGCCACCGATGCGAGAACGCGCAACGGATCGCGGTGCAACATGATGACGTGCGCATCGGGATAGGCCGCCCGAAGCGCATCGAGGGCAAAAACGTGATCGGGACACTTCAATACCCAGCGCCTGCCCGGCGGCAGCTGCGCATCGAGGTGCTGGAGAAAACGCCGGTGAAAAAGGTACGCGATATGGTGTCCGTGCCGGTCGATCCAGTCGCGATACGAGGGGATGCGGTACATGGTATCGAACCGCAGGCTCTGAAAGACCTGTGCAGTGATGTCGGTGCATTCCTGCGGAGCGTTGGCCTGCAGCGGGTGCAGGGTGGCGAGCTCGGGCGAGAGCAGCCGCAACAGCGCGAACTGGCGCTCGACGCGCGCCCGGCGCCGCTCGCTCGATGAGAGCAGGCGGCCTCTCGGATAGGGGTAGATGAGCTGCCAGCTGCGGGGCACCGCGATGGCCGGATCGAGCGACAGCAGCGAGTGCAGGAAGGTCGAGCCGCTGCGCGGCAGGCCGGTGATGAAGATCGGGCGGGTCAGGGGACGGCGGACGATGCCCGGATCGGCCTCCTCGGCGATATCGAGCCGCAGCAGATTGTCGAGGCAGCGCAGGGCGTCGAACCGGGCCGCCAGGTGGCCGAAGACGCTGAGTTGTGCTTCCCCGTCCAGGGCATGCAGGAGATGGCGCAGAGCCGCGGTGAACGTCCAGTCGGAGAAATCCTGGCGTCCGGCGCGGCGCAGCGACGTCGCGATGAGCGCGTCGGCGTCGAGCGGCGCGATGCGCTCGAAAGCTCGGGACAACTGCCGCTGAAAGAATGCCATGCGTTCCCGTCCTCTTGGCTGAACTCACCACGCCGGCTCCAGGGGCCCATCGGGTCGGTGAGCCGGACGCTCCGGCCCTGAGTATATGCAAGCCGGGAGGAAGGAAAATTGCCCGGGGACTTCGGAATGCCCTTATCGATTGACCTTTGGCGCCGTGCTGCGCCCATTCGACACCCGAGCGAGACCGTGGACTAGGCGGGCGGCAGGCGGAACGGACGGGGCGCCCGCCGTGGTCGCGTCGAACCAGCCACCCGTGAATTCAGCGCGGCGCAATCCGGCGCGGACATAGGGATTGCGCCGCATTGTCCGCCAGATCAGCCCGCTTCGTTCGTTCTCGATCATCGCGATGATCGGCCCCTGATCGATGCCGACGAACTGATCGTCGACCCAGCCGCGTCCGGGTACGACATAGCCATCCCGGGCCAGCCGGGCGTGCGTGAAGCTCGGGTTGAAGGCGTCGAGGAAGCCGTAGCGGGTATAGAGGATGTCTCCGTAGTCGCGCAAAAGCGCCTGCGTGGCCTGGATCACATGCCGCGGGGCGAACGGCAAAGACCCGAGCACCGCGGTCGGCGCCAATGTGCCATCGTCGTCGCGCCGGTGGGTGATGCCGCGCGCGTAATAGCCATAAAACTGCCGCATCCGGCCGTGAAAGGGGGCGCGGACATTGCCCGGCCCGTCACAGGCGGTGAGTCCCCAGATGTCAGGGCCGTACCCCGCCCAGCCTTTGGGGTTGTCGATGGCGTACTGGCGCTGCGCGAGCGTGGCTCGGCGGCCGTTCACGAAGTAGGTCTCCCCATGGGCCCGCATGAACGCGTCGGCGATGCCCCGCAGGTCGATCCACACCGCAGTGTACTGAGGGCCGAACTGCGGACCGAAAGCCAGCAGCGTCTGGCCATCGAGCTGGCGCCAGTCACGGCCGTCGGTCGCGGTCCAGGCCGTCCAGGCGTTGTTGCGCAAAGGGTACGTCGGGGAGCCCAGACCGAGGATGTACAGGATCGACGCTTCGTTATATCCGGCCCAGCGCGCCTTCGAGAATCCCTTGCGGGGGTACCAGGCCATGCTGACCAGCGGGTTCAGTCCCGGTGCGGCCCAGCCCCAATTGACGCGCCGGTACAGCCGGTCCGCGGTCTGGCGTACCTGGGTTTCGGTCGGCGTGGGGTGGTCGAAGTAGCTTTCGGCGGTGAGCACACCGGCCATGAGCAGCGCGGTGTCAATGGTGGAGAGCTCGCTGTTGCGATATCTCAGGCCGCTGCGCATCCCGAGGAAGTGGTAGAACAGTCCATGATACCCGGCGTAGCCCTTCGGCCCCGGCCCCTGCGGCCGGCTCAACAGGAACGCGAGGACCTTGAGCACGCGAGCGGCGGCGGCGTGCCGGGTGACATACCCCCGATCGGCGCCGATCACATCCGCCGTCAAGGCAAAACCGACCGCCGCGATGCTCGAGGGGCCGCGCGACGGCCAGCGATCCGGTGACAGCCCGGTGACCGGATCCGCGGTGTCCCAGAAGTAATCGAATGTCCGTCGCTCGATATCGCGCAGCATGCGTCGAGGATCGGCCGCGAGACTCTGCACGCAAGGCTGGGAGATCAGTGCGACCGGGGTCGGCGGCCAGGGCTGCCACGCCGACGCGTGCGCGCACGCGATCGACGCAATGGCGCCGGGCATGGCCGCGCGCTCCATCGCCAGGTGGGTAAACGGATCCCCGGTGTGCCAGAACTCATCGAGAGTCCGGCGTGCGATCTCCCGGTACCGGTCTCGGGAGCCGACCGGGAGGCGCCACACGTCATGCTGAGAGAGCGGCGCGAGGTCGGGTGGCTGCGGTTGGGCGGATGATGCCTGCCCCCCGGCGATCAGGGCAATCGCCGTGAGCACGCCAGCCAGCCACAGGCACCAACGACCCGGCCGGCCGGTCAGTCGCACTCGGGCGCAGCGCGGTGCGGACGCTGGCGCCTGGAGCGTGTGGCCCTGCCAGGCCGCCCGTAATGCCGCCTCCTGCGCTTCGCCCTTCATGAGCGAGAAGCCGTTCATCACGCGCGATACGGTCGCGGTGGGGACTCCGGTCAAAGTCGTCACATCTCGAAGATCAACGAGGCAAGGATGCAGTGAGGATACCGCCGCCGTCTAGGGGCCATTGGCCGGTACCCGAGGGGATCTCCCGTGCATCCGAGCCTCATCCCACCACGGTTGCCGCGTACAGGCTGCCGCTCCCGGTCGAAGAAGGGTCGGCGTCTGCACGGCCTGTCGGGAATGTCCGGTGCGGGAGAGCGGGTCCAACGTCTCTCGTCCGCGCTCAGATTCGTCGCCACGCCACGACGCGCTGGCGCTGCTCGCCGAGCTTTTCGATACCGAGGCGCAACGTGTCGCCCGGAGCCAGATAGAGCGGTTCAGGCTTGCGCCCCATGCCGACACCGGGAGGGGTTCCGGTCGTGATGATGTCTCCCGGCTCGAGCGTCATGAAACGGCTGAGATAGCTCACGATCGCGGCAACGGGGAAGATCATCGCACGGGTGTTGCCGGTTTGCATGCGCTGGCCGTTGACGTCCAGCCACAGGTCCAGGTTCTGCACGTCGCCGACCTCATCGCGTGTGACCAGCCACGGACCGACCGGCCCGAACGTGTCGCAACCCTTGCCTTTGTCCCAGGTGCCACCGCGCTCGATCTGGAATTCACGCTCTGAAAGATCGTTCACCACGACATAACCGGCAACGTACTTCAGCGCGTCGGGCTCCTCGACGCAGCGCGCAACGGTGCCGATGACGACACCGAGCTCTACCTCCCAGTCTGTTTTCTTCGAGCCCTTCGGCAACATGATCTCGTCGTTGGGCCCCTGCAGACAGCTCACGGCCTTGGTGAACACCACCGGTTCGACGGGCACCGGCAGATGGGATTCGGCGGCATGATCGGCGTAGTTGAGGCCGATGGCGAGGAATTTGCGGGTGCCGGCGACAGGCACCCCGAGCCGCGGATGGCCGGACACGGCCGGCAGCGTCGCCGGATCGATCGCGGCCAGATGCTCGAGGCGGGCGGGGGCGAGCTGCTCCGGGCCGAGGTCGACCATCGTGCCTGCGAGCGAGCGCAGCGTGCCGTGCGCGTCGAGAAGGCCGGGCTGTTCACGGCCCGCGGGGCCGTAGCGCAACAGTTTCATGTCGGGTGGACCGTGTTTCGAGTCGGAGGGCTCGGGATGCATGATACTGCTGATCCCTGCCGAACCCACTCGGGGAGACCCGCGCCTGGACGGCGGTGGGATGGGCCAGCGGACCGGTCCGGCGGAGCGGTCATTTCCCGATGCAGAAGCTGCCGAAAATCCGCCCGAGCAGGTCCTCGCTGGTGAACTCGCCGGTGATTTCGCTCAGGGCCTGCTGGGCGCCGCGCAGCTCCTCGGCCACGAGCTCGCCGGCGCGGCTCTCGCGCAGCCTCCGTTCGGCCTCCTCCACGTGACGGTGCGCCCGCGCGAGGGCATCGAGGTGACGTTGTCGCGCCGAAACGGTTTCACCGTCCGTCGTCTTGAATCCCATGCAGCTCTTGAGGTGAGTCCGCAGACTGTCCAGGCCCTCACCGGTCAGGGCGGAGACCGCCACGCGGGGCGGCCCTGACAGCGTGTCGGCCAACGGGATTCCGGCCACCCGGTCGGACTTATTGAGCACCAGGGTCACCGGCACGTCACGCGGCAGCCTCGCCTTCTCCTGCGCGTACGCGTCGGCTTGCGGATCTTCTGCCAGGTCGATCACGAACAACACCCGATCGGCGCGGCGCATCTGCTCGCGCGCCCGCCGGATGCCTTCCGCCTCGACCTCGTCCACGTCATCACGCAGGCCCGCGGTATCGAGGACGTGCAATGGCATGCCGTCGAGGTGGACGTGCTCCCGCACGATGTCCCGAGTGGTGCCCGGCAAGGGAGTCACGATGGCGGCGTCATAGCCCGCCAGACGGTTGAGCAGGCTGGATTTGCCGGCATTCGGTCGGCCGGCGATCACCACGGTCATGCCCTCGCGCAGGAGCTGGCCCTGGCGTGCGCTCTGCTCGATGGCCTCAAAGTGATCGTGCACGGCCTGAAAGCGCTCACCGAGCTGCCGGTCGGCGAGGAAATCGATTTCTTCTTCCGGGAAGTCGATCGCCGCCTCCACATGGGCGCGCAGATCGGTCACCGCGTCGGTGAGTCCCCGGACCATGGCGGAGAACTCGCCCTGCAGCGAGCGCATGGCGGCACGCGCCGCCTCGCGCGATCCGGCATCGATGAGATCGGCGATCGCTTCGGCCTGGGCGAGATCGAGCTTGTTGTTGAGAAAGGCGCGCAGGGTGAACTCGCCCGGCTGAGCCCGGCGCGCGCCGAGCTCGATGACCCGGGCGAGCACGGCCTCGAGCACCGCCTGTCCGCCATGACCATGCAGCTCCAGCACGTGCTCGCCGGTATAGGAACGGGGTGCGGGAAAGAACAGCGCCAGGCCCGCATCGAGCGGCTCCCGGCGGGCGTCGAGGAATCGGGAAAAACGGGCGGTACGCGGCGGCGGCAGCTCGCCGAGCAGCACGGCGGCGATCTCGGGCACCTTGGGTCCCGAGACACGCACGATGCCGATGCCTCCGCGTCCCGGCGGTGTTGCCGGCGCCACGATGGTTTCCGTGCGTGTCATGACGACAAGATTACCGCAGATGCCCACACTGCGGAGGCTGCCGGAACGTACCGGCGAGCGGCCTGCCCAGGGCGCCGCGAGGACGCCCCTGGGGAGTGATCCGACCGGATCCGCGGCCGGTCAGGCTTTGCGCGTCGCGGCCTCGATCCGGCGATTGATGTTCCACTGCTGGGCGATCGACAGCAGGCTGTTCGTCACGTAATACAGCACGAGGCCCGCGGGGAAGAACGCGAACAGTGCCGCCATCGCGACCGGCATGACCATCATGACCTTGGCCTGAACCGGATCGGGTGGGGCCGGATTCAGTTTGTACTGCAAAACGCCGGTCACGGCCATCAGGGCCGGCAGGATGAAATACGGGTCGCGGGCGGAGAGGTCGTGGATCCAGAAGGCAAACGGAGCCTGGCGCAGCTCCACGCTGTAGAGCAGCACCCAGTAGAAGGCGAAAAACACCGGCAGCTGCAGGATCATGGGCAGACAGCCGGATACCGGGTTGACCTTCTCGCGCTTGTAGATCTCGATCATCGCGCGGCTGAGCTTCTCCTTGTCGCCCTTGTACATCTCCTGGATGCTCTTGATGCGCGGCCCCAGCGCCTTCATCTTGGCCATGGAGCGGCCGCTCGTCTCCGACAGCGGGTAGAACAGCAGCTTCAGCAGCAGAGTCACGACGATGATGGCGACGCCCCAGTTGCCCGTGAGGCGATGCACCTGGCTGAGCAACCAGAACAACGGGCGGGCAAGGCCGGCGAACCAGCCGGAGATGGCGAGGTAGCGCAGATTCGGGTCGGTCTGTGTGAGCTGTGACTGAAGCGTCGGGCCGACATACAGGGTCTGATCCAGGGCGAGCGTCGCGCCGGGCGCGACGGTGTGTGTGGGACCGACCGCCGAGAGGGCGTATTGGCTGCCTGAGACCTGAGAGGTGAACCGATAGGCGCTGCCCTTGCGCGGCACCACGGCGCTGACGAAGTCGAGCTGCGGCACGGCGATCCAGCCGTTGGTCACGTCCGTCTCATAGTGTTGGTAATCGGAGTTTTCCGGGTCGAGCTGGACGTATTCCTTGCCGTTCCAGATCGCCGGTCCATGGTAGGCCCGGCTGCTCGGCGTGAAGTAGCTGGCCTTGGTGCGCGGATCGTTGCGGAACAGCTGCGCGTACTGCGCGGCCTGCCAGGGCGAGGTGCCGTGATTCTGGATGGTGTACTGCAGACCGATGCGGTAAGAACCCCGATGAAACACGAATGTCTTGGTGACGGTGATGCCGTCGCTGCTCCAGGTGAGCGGTACGCGCAGCGCCGCGCCGGTGTTGAGCCGATAGCTGCGCTGCGGCGCGCCGTACAGAGCCTGCTGGCTCGGATGCGGCTGGCTGGCCGGACCGATGAGCCCGGTCTGCAGCAGGTATTCGGTCGCGGGGTCGGTGTTCTCCAGCCGCACCCGCACCGACTTGTCTGCGAGCCTGGAGTACTTCAGCAGATCGACCCTCGTGAGCGTACCGCCCTCGGTGCTGATCTCGAGGTCATAGACATCCGTGCGCACGTGGATGAGCGGCGCTGGCGAGCTGAGCGGGCGGGAGCGCGCGGACAGCGGCGGTGGCGCGGGGCTTTCCCCGGGCGATGCAGCGGCCCCGGGCGTGGCGTTCCCACCGGCCTGCCGGGGAACGCTGTTCGCGAGGCTCGAGGGCTGAGCAGGTGAACGGGCGGTGATCGGCGCCGCGGGGGAAGCGAACTCGGCCGTCCAGGTCGTGTAGTTGACCCACAGCAGCAGGGCGAGCGCCAGCCAGAGATAGAGGCGGAGGTTGTTACTCATGTCGAGGATGGGAACAGCTCAGGGCGTGGGCCTGCGGCACCGGATCGTAGCCGCCGGGGTGCCAGGGATGGCAGCGGGCGATGCGCTTCACGGCGAGCCAGCCACCCCGCGGCACGCCGAAGCGGCCGATCGCCTCCGCGGCGTACTGGGAGCAGGAAGGGTGGAAGCGGCAGTTCGGGCCGAGCAGGGGGCTGATCGTCCACTGATAGACACGGATCAGGAAGACGGCGAGAGTGCGCATCGCTCGCTCACCTGTTTCCACAGAGTCACCAGGCTCTCGCGCAACTGCGCGCCGGGGGCGCCGTGTGCCCGGGTTCGGGCGCTCACGACGATGTCGACAGCCGGCAGCGTGTGCTGATGCAGCCGGAAGGATTCCCGGATGATGCGGCGGATGCGGTTGCGCTCGACCGAAGTTCGGGTGACGCGCAAGGCGACGGCAAGACCCAGACGGGGACCGGACTGCTCGTTGCTGATCACTGTCACCGCGAAGTATCCGTTGCCAAAGCGCCGGCCGCGCGCATGCGCGGCATCGAACTCCGGTTTATGTCGCAGGCGCCTCGGCGCCGGAAAGGTCAGCCGCTCTCGGGACACGCAGGGCATGCTGGCCATCTTGTTCACTTGCCGGTCCGCAGGCCGGCTGCCGGATTAAGCCGGGGGTCCTCCGGGAGCGCTCGAGGACGACCCGGTGCGCTAAGGGATGAGCTTCCTGCGTCCCTTGGCACGGCGCCGGGCCAGCACCTTGCGGCCGTTCTGGGTCGCCATGCGTGCCCGGAAGCCGTGCGTGCGCTTGCGGCGCAGCTTGCTCGGTTGGTAGGTACGCTTCATGCCGGGCTCCAGGAGTTCGGGGTTCCAGAAAAAGGGCGGCAAGGCTAAGCCGTTGACCGCCAAGGTGTCAATATTTTTATCGGGTGAAAATCTTCAGCGCGCTCGCCGATAGGTATAGACTGCGCAGCCCTTTCGATTCGATTACGTCCCGATGCGGTCGCGGAGGCACGCGTGGAAGCGTCGCTGTGGGCTCGGTGCATGTGCGCATTGGAGGCCGAGCTCCCTGAACAGCAGTTCAATACCTGGGTGCGGCCTCTGCAGGCGCTGGAGGGCGCCGGCGCGCTGAAGCTGCTCGCACCCAATCGGTTCGTGGTGGAGTGGATCAACGAGAGGCTGCTGCCGCGCATCGGCGAGCTGTTGCGGGACAAGAGCACCGGCGATGTGCCCATCGTCACCGTGGAGGTCGGTTCGCGCAGCGAGCCGCTGCCGCCCGCGGCCCACGCGTCAGGGGAAACGCGCCGCCCGCGGCGCGGCGACGGGCTGGTCGTCGGGGCCCGACTGAATGGCGAGTTCACCTTCACGACCTTCGTCGAAGGCAAAAGCAATCAGATGGCCAAAGCGGCCGCCGTACAGGTGGCCGAGAATCCTGGCAGGGCGTACAACCCGTTGTTTCTGTATGGCGGCGTCGGTCTCGGTAAGACCCACCTGATGCACGCCATTGCGCAGTTCGTTCGTGATCGCAACGAAGAGGCTCGCGTCGCCTACGTGCACTCGGAGCGTTTCGTGAGCGACATGGTCCGGGCGCTGCAGCACAACGCGATGAACGAATTCAAGACGGCGTACCGCTCGCTCGATGCGCTGCTCATCGACGACATCCAGTTCTTTGCCGGCAAGGAGCGCTCGCAGGAAGAATTCTTTCATACATTCAATGCCCTGCTGGAGGGCCAGCACCAGGTCATTCTGAGCTGCGATCGCTATCCGAAGGAGGTGGAGGGTCTGGAGGAGCGGTTGAAATCCCGGTTTGGCTGGGGACTGACGGTGGCCATCGAGCCGCCGGAGCTCGAGACCTGCGTGGCCATCCTCATGACGAAGTCCACCCAGTTCGGCATGCCGGTGCCGGAGGAAGTCGCGTTTTTCATCGCCAAGCGGATACGCTCGAACGTGCGTGAGCTCGAAGGGGCTCTGCGCCGCGTCATCGCGAACGCGCGTTTCACCGGGCGCGCCATCACGCTGGAGTTCACCAAAGAGGCGCTGAAGGACCTGCTGTCGCTACAGGCGAAACTGGTGACGATCGAGAACATTCAGAAAACGGTCGCCGATTACTACAAAGTACGGGTGGCCGAGCTGCTCTCAAAGCGCCGCAGCCGCTCTGTGGCGCGCCCGCGGCAGGTGGCCATGGCGCTGGCGAAGGAACTCACCAGCCACAGCCTGCCGGAGATCGGCGATGCGTTCGGTGGGCGGGACCATACCACCGTACTGCATGCCTGCAAGCGGATCAGAGAGCTGCGCGACATGGATGTGCGCATGAGTGAGGACTACTCGAATCTGTTGAGAACGCTGACGGCCTGATGGACAGCAGACCACAGAGGCGGGGTCCGGCCGGCAGCGCCTCGCAGTGGTGCACCGGGAGATTCGGGTGCCGGGCGCTGGCGGGTCACGGACCCTCGATTTGTGTGGCGGTCGTGAGCGGCGAGATCATCTGGGGATCAATCTGTGGATGAGCTTGTGCATTTTCCGGTGGAGAACCGCTGAATAGAATTGGGGATAGCTTCATGCACAGGCTGCTCACAGGCCTCTCGCAGGAGATCCCCGGGATGGTGGACGAGACAGCAACGCTCAAGTCTCTGATCGGGCAATGGAATGCATTCCATCACCGCAATTCACAGGATCAAAGATCACTACAATCTGAATTCTTAAATCTCAAGAACAGAAGACAAAGCCTATGAAGCTGACGGCGAAGCGCGAGGACCTTCTTACCCCCCTGCAGAGCGTGATCGGTGTGGTCGAGCGGCGCCAGACCATGCCGGTGCTGGCGAACGCGCTGCTGTCCGCGCGTGAGCAGCGTCTGAGCGTGACGGGAACGGACCTGGAGGTGGAGCTGCTCGCAGCCACCACCCAGGTACAGGTGGATGTACCGGGGGACATCACGGTCCCGGGCCGCAAGTTCCTGGATATCCTGCGCGCGTTGCCCGCCGGCGTGGAGGTCACTTTCACCACCGAGGGTGAGCGCGCGACAGTGCGTGCAGGGCGCAGCCGGTTCACGCTCTCGACGCTGCCGGCGTCGGAGTTTCCCGTGCTCGAGGAAATTCATGCACAGCAGACGCTCACGCTGCCCCAGGGAGAGTTCCGGCGCCTGATCGACAAGACCCATTTTTCCATGGCACAGCAGGATGTGCGCTACTACCTCAATGGCCTAATGCTGGAGACCGTGGAAAACACGTTGCGTGCGGTGGCGACGGACGGTCATCGGCTGGCGTTGTGCGAGATGAGTCTGGAGGCGCCTGCGCGAGCCGGACAGGTGATCGTGCCGCGCAAGGCCGTGCTCGAGCTGCAACGGATTCTCGGGACAGAGGGGAATATCGAGTTGGCGATTGGCACGAATCACGTTAGAGCTCAGATCGGAGAAATTCGCTTCAGTTCGAAGCTGATTGATGGTCGTTTCCCGGAATATGGACGCGTGATTCCGGATAATCCGCCGAAAGTGGCACAGGCAGACCGTGAACTGTTGCGGCAAGCGCTTCAGCGCACCGCGATTTTGTCCAACGAGAAATACCGTGGGATACGCGTGGGCGTGAAGCCGGACTTGCTGACGCTCCAGGCTCATAATCCAGAACATGAGGAAGCCGAGGATCAGGTTGAGGTCAGTTATGCGGGCGACGAAATGGAAATCGGCTTCAACGTCAGTTACCTGCTCGATGCCCTGGGTGCCATCGAGACGGACCAGGTGGAGCTGGGATTCACTGATGCGAACAGCAGCTGCCTGATTCGCGCACCGGGCCTCAGTCAGGCCCGGTACGTGGTCATGCCCATGCGTCTTTGAGGACCATGGCGCCACGCAGGACTTCTCGGATCTTTCCGGTACCCGTGTGCCGGTATTCCGCTTCGAATCCGTCACACCGTGGTGGCCGGTAGCGGAAAGACCTTGCGGGCCCATGCAACGAATTCACGCCCCCGAAGCGCTGCCGACGCGGTCACGAAGCGGGCTCCCGGTGCAAATGTGCAGGGAAAGGCCCCAGTATTCCTGCGGGACTCGTGTTCACTCACCGCGGTGATGATGTGCGGAAGACGGAACCGGGCTCAGGATCCAGGAAGGATCGGACACTCTGGCACGGCTTGCGGAGATCTCCGAACGGTCGGGTGAACGAGGGCGGTACGTAGCGTTTCAGACCCGCTGGGTCTTTACAGGCGTGTGGATGACGATGGGTCTCGCCGAGTTACGGGTTGAGAATGTTCGTTGCATCGAATTTGCGGAACTATCGCTCCATCCGGGCTGCAACCTGATCTGTGGGGGTAATGGGGCCGGCAAGACCTCTTTGCTGGAGGCGGTCTTCCTGCTGGGGCGCGGTCGGTCCTTTCGGACGCGGCATTCCGGACCGGTGATTCGGCACGGTGTCGAGCGGATGACGGTATTTGGTCGTTGTGAATCAGGACCTCATGCCATGGGGGTCGAATTCGATCGCCGGGGGAGGGCTCAGGCCAGGGTGAACGGTAGACATTTGGGTTCACTGGCAGAGCTCACGCTCACGCTTCCGGTCCAGGTCATCGATCCGGAAATTCACAAACTGGTGGAAGAAGGCAGCAGAAGGCGCAGGCGCTGGCTCGACTGGATGGTGTTCCACGTGGAACCTCGATTTGGAGGTTGGTGGGTGCGTTACGCGCGCGCGCTGCGACAGCGCAATGCGGCGTTGAAATCCCGTGCTGTGGACGCCAGACCGTGGGAATTCGAGCTGACGGATGCCGGTGAGCACATCGCGGAGGCGCGACGAGCGGCGATGGATGCCTTGCAGACTCACTGGCGACAGGTGATTGCAGCGCTCGGCTGCCCGGAAGCAGACTTGCACTATGCCAGGGGATGGACGAATCAGTCCTCTCTGCAGGACGCGTTGCATGCGTCACGAGCCCGGGACGAGCTGCGTCAGCTCACCCATCCTGGTCCGCATCGGGCGGACGTCGTCATTCAGATCTCGGGTCGGCCGGCTCGCGAGGTCCTGTCGAGGGGCCAGCAAAAGCTCATGGCCGCCGCTCTCATCCTGGCTCAACTGAGACTACTGAAAGACGGTTCGGGCCTCACTCCAGCACTGCTTTTGGATGATCCCGCGGCGGAACTGGACGCCGAGCACCTGGTTGCTTTTGTCGAAGACGTTTCACGGCTCGACTGCCAGATCATTGCGACCTCGCTACATCCCGACATCCCGGGTTTCAAGGCCCCCGACAGGGTGTTTCACGTGGAACAAGGCAGGGTCCGCACCGTATAATGACCCATTGCAGAACGGACCCCTTCATGGCACCCGAAGACGTCTACGATTCCAGTAAAATCAAAGTCTTAAAGGGACTGGACGCGGTGCGCAAGCGCCCTGGGATGTACATCGGTGACACCGATGACGGGACCGGTCTGCACCATATGGTGTTCGAGGTCGTCGACAACTCGATCGACGAAGCCCTGGCGGGCTATTGTGACCGCATCGTCGTGACCGTTCACGCCGATGAGTCCGTGACGGTTTCGGACAACGGTCGTGGCATCCCCGTGGACATGCATCCTGAAGAAGGACGTTCGGCGGCTGAGGTCATCATGACCGTGCTGCACGCCGGCGGAAAATTCGATGCCAGTTCCTACAAGGTCTCCGGCGGTCTTCATGGCGTCGGCGTATCGGTCGTGAACGCGCTGTCCGATTATCTGCTGCTCACGATCCACCGGGATGGAAAGGTCCACCGCCAGGAGTATCACCTGGGGGACCCGGCGGCCCCGCTGGCCGTCACGGGAGAATCCACCCAGCGCGGTACCGTCATCCGCTTCAAGCCGAGTAACCAGATCTTCACCCATATCCAGTTCAACTACGAGATCCTGGCCAAGCGCCTCCGGGAGTTGTCCTTTCTGAACTCAGGAGTTCGCATCGAACTGATCGATGAGCGGGAAAACCGCTCCGACGTGTTCCAGCACGAGGGCGGTCTGAAGGCCTTCGTGACCTACCTGAACCGTGCTCGCACCCCGATTCACGACTCGGTCATGTGGTTCAAGACCCAGGACGGTTCGGTGTCCGTGGAAGTGGCGCTGCAGTGGAACGATTCCTACCAGGAAAGCATGTTCTGCTATACGAACAACATTCCGCAGAAGGACGGCGGTACGCATCTGGCAGGTTTCCGCAGTGCGCTCACTCGCACGCTGAACGACTACATCGAGCAGGAACTCTCGGGCAAGAAGGACAAGCTGCCGACGACTGGCGACGATGCCCGGGAGGGACTGACGGCCATCCTGTCCGTGAAGCTTCCGGACCCGAAATTCTCTTCCCAGACGAAGGACAAGCTCGTCTCCTCCGAGGTAAAGGGCATCGTGGAAGCCGCGGTCGGCCCCAAGCTGCAGGACTTCCTGCTGGAACATCCCCAGGAAGCCAAGGCCATCGTGGCCAAAATCCTCGAGGCCGCCCGTGCCCGCGAGGCTGCGCGCAAGGCGCGCGAGATGACCCGCCGCAAAGGCGCACTGGACGTCGCCGGACTGCCGGGCAAACTGGCGGACTGCCAGGAAAAGGATCCCGCACTGTCCGAGATTTTCATCGTCGAGGGTGATTCGGCCGGTGGCTCGGCCAAACAGGGGCGCGACCGGCGCACTCAGGCCATTCTGCCGCTCAAGGGCAAGATCCTGAACGTCGAGAAAGCCCGCTTCGACAAGATGCTGTCCTCCGCCGAGGTCGGCACCCTGATCACGGCCCTCGGCTGTGGGATCGGCAAAGACGACTTCGATCTCGCGAAGCTGCGATATCACCGCGTGATCATCATGACCGACGCCGATGTTGACGGAAGTCATATCCGGACGCTGCTGCTGACGTTTTTCTACCGCCAGATGCCGGAGCTGATCGAGCACTCCCACGTCTACATCGCTCAGCCGCCGCTGTTCAAAGTGAAGCGGGGCAAGCAGGAGATGTACGTCAAGGATGAAGCGGAACTCGATGCCGTGTTGCTCAACAGCGCACTGGAAAGCGCTTCGCTGCATGTCAACGCGTCGGCACCCCCCCTGCAGGGACCGGGCCTGGAGGGACTGGCCCGGCAATACACCGATGTCCAGTCCATTATCAAACGCTGGTCGCGCCGCTATGACGACCGGCTCCTCGAGCAACTCATCTACCTGCCGGAAGTGCGCACGCAAGACTTCGACCGGCCCGACTGGCTGCGCGGCTGGGCCGCAGAGCTCGGCCGCAGGCTGAGCGCCCTCGATGACGCGACCCGCAATTACAGCGTCGAGGTGCGCGAGTCGGCCGACCACGGCGCGCGGATCACGGTGCGCAAGACCGAGCATGGGATACCGAGCAGCCGTTACCTGCCGCGCGAGTTCTTCGAGTCCGCGGAATACCGGCAGATCGCCCATCTCGCCCGGACCCTGGCGGGGCTCATCGGCGAAGGGGCGTTCGTCACCCGGGCGAACGAACGGCAGGAAATCGGCTCGTTCAAGGAAGCCATGAAGTGGTTGTTCGACCAGGCGCGCAAGGGACAGACCATCCAGCGCTACAAGGGCCTGGGCGAGATGAATCCCGATCAGCTGTGGGAGACCACGATCAATCCACAGACCCGCCGCCTGATGCAGGTGAAGATCGAGGATGCCGTCGCCGCTGACGACATCTTTACCACGCTGATGGGCGATCAGGTCGAACCGCGCCGCGAATTCATCGAGAAAAACGCGCTGTCGGTGACGAACCTCGACGTCTGAGGCCTTCGGCCCCGCAGAAGGCGGCGCCGCTGCCGCCGCGCGCTCGAACAGCGGTCAGGTTTCGCCGCAGGCCGCAACCTCCCGAGTCATCTCGCCCGCGCACCGTACCCGGACACCGTCACCGGCAGGCGGGATTTCCAGGCACTTCGGCACGGCCGCGACGGCCCTGCCGTACCCTCCTGGTGCAATGATGGCAGAATGAACTCCCTTGTCCCCGACACGCGGAAACGGGAAGCGGCCATGACTGAGCACAATCTGTTTCCCACCGCGGTGCAGCTCAGCCCCCGCCGGCACACCACCACCGCCCAATCCGTGGACGGGCTGCTGCGCGAGCAGCTCGAGCACTTCGGCATCGCGCCCGACTCTGCGCAGGGTCAGGTACTCTCACGCCTGTCACGGGCGCTGTTCGAGGCCAACGGGGCCGCTCAGGACGCCTGGCGTCTCACCACCGAGACTCTCTGCGGATTGGAGCGGCGCGACCGCATCGCGTGGTTCAACGCCAAGCGATTCGCCTGCTTCCAGCTCGCCAAGGTGCTCGATACGCTGCAGAATCCGCTGCGCGCCACCTACCAGTCGCTCATGGACGATGCCGCGACGGCCATGGCGAAGGGACCGTACCCGCTCTTTGACAATGTGACCGCGCTGTTCAGCGCTACG
>JAKAFQ010000334.1 GCA_021817875.1 Pseudomonadota bacterium | reverse complement strand
ACACCCGGGCCTCGATGGCGTGGCCCGAGATCGCGATCTGCGCCTGTGTCAGTGGCAGTGGCTCCCCGGCCGCCACGCGCAGTTGCCATTCCACCAGGTCAAGACCGGTCACGGCCTCGGTGACGGGATGCTCGACCTGCAGCCGGGTGTTCATCTCGAGGAAGTAGAACTCGCCGCCATCGAACAGAAACTCGACGGTGCCGGCACCGCTGTAGCGGATTTCGCGCGCCACCTCGACCGCCGCCCCTCGCAACCGCTCGCGCAGCGCCTCGGGCAGGCCTGCGGCCGGGGCCTCCTCGATCAGCTTCTGATGACGCCGCTGCACCGAGCAGTCCCGGTCGCCGAGGTGGACGCAATGGCCGTGTTGGTCGGCGAAGACCTGCACCTCGATATGACGCGGCTCGGGCAGGTAGCGCTCGAGCAGCAGCGCGCCGTCGCCGAAGCTGCTCTCGGCCTGACGCCGCGCCGACGCGAGCGCATCCCGCAGCTCTTCCCTGGACCGCACCACACGCATGCCCTTGCCGCCGCCGCCGGCGGCGGGCTTGACGATGAGCGGCAGACCGGCGGCGAGCGCCTGTGCCTCGAGATGCTCGATGTCCTGCCGCTCGCCTTCATAGCCCGGCAGCACCGGCACGCCGAGGGCGCGCACTCGCGCCTTGGCGAGGCTCTTGACGCCCATCGCCTCGATGGCCTCGGCCCCGGGGCCGACGAAGATCAGGCCCGCATCGCGGCAGGCGCGCGCGAAGCGGGCGTTCTCCGAGAGGAACCCGTAGCCCGGATGAATCGCCTCGGCTGCCGTGGCGCGCGCGGCGCCCAGGATAGCCTCGATATCGAGATAACTCCGGGCCGCTGCCGCCGGTCCGATGCGCACCGCTTCGTCGGCCTCGCGCACATGGCGCGCGAGCGCATCGGCATCGGAATACACCGCGATGGCATGGATGCCCATGCGGCGGGCGGTGCGCAGGATGCGGCAGGCGATCTCGCCGCGGTTGGCCACCAGGAGACGCTGGATCATGGCGCCTACATCCGAAACAGGCCGAAGCGGGTCTGTTCATCCGGTGCGTAGCGCACCGCGGCCAGACACAGCCCGAGGATACGGCGCGTCTCGAGCGGCTCGATCACCCCGTCGTCCCAGAGGCGGGCCGAGGCGTAGTACGGGTGGCCCTGGCGCTCGTACTGCTCCTGGATCGGCCGCTTGAAGGCATCCTCCTCCTGCTGCGTCCACTGACCGCCGCCGGCCTCGATCTGGCTGCGCTTGACGGTGGCGAGCACGCTCGCCGCCTGCTCGCCACCCATGACGGAGATGCGCGCATTGGGCCACTGGAAGAGAAAACGCGGCGAATACGCCCGGCCGCACATGGCGTAATTGCCCGCCCCGTAGCTGCCGCCGATGATCAGCGTGATCTTCGGCACCCGCGCACTCGCCACCGCCGTCACCAGCTTCGCGCCGTCGCGGGCGATGCCGCCGGCCTCGGCCTTGCGGCCCACCATGAACCCGGTGACATTCTGCAGAAACAGCAGTGGGATGCGCTCGTTCGCACACAGCTCGATGAAGTGCGCGCCCTTGAGCGCGCTTTCCGAGAACAGGATGCCGTTGTTGGCGAGAATGCCCACCGGGTAGCCGCACAGGTGCGCGAAGCCGCACACGAGCGTCGTGCCGTAGAGTTGCTTGAACTCCTCCAGCTGTGAGCCGTCGACGAGGCGCGCGATCACCTCGCGGACATCGTACGGCTTGCGCACACTGGCGGGAACCGCTCCGTAGAGCTCCCGCGGGTCGTAATGCGGCTCGCGCGCAGCGAGCGGTGGCTCGACGCTCACTGCGGGCCGCAGCCGGGCGACGATGCGCCGCGCAATGGCGAGCGCGTGCGTGTCGTTCTCGGCATAGTGATCACAGACGCCGGACTCGCGGCAGTGCACGTCGGCGCCGCCGAGAGACTCCGCGTCGATGTCCTCTCCGGTGGCCGCCTTCACCAGCGGCGGGCCACCGAGAAACACCCGGCCCTGGTTGCGCACGATGACGTTCTCGTCCGCCATCGCCGGCACATAGGCGCCACCGGCCGTGCACGAGCCATGCACCACCGCGATCTGCGCCACTCCGAGCGCCGAGAGCGTCGCCTGGTTGTAGAAGATGCGGCCGAAATGATCCCGGTCGGGGAACACCTCGTCCTGCGCCGGCAGGAACGCGCCACCGCTTTCCACCAGGTACACGCACGGCAGGCGGTTCTCGCGCGCGATTTCCTGCGCACGCAGGTGCTTCTTCACCGTGATGGGGTAATACGTGCCGCCTTTGACGGTGGCATCGTTGGCGACGATGAGACATTCCCGGCCGCTCACCCGGCCGATGCCGGTCACGATGCCCCCGCAGGCCACCCCCCCGCCATACAGACCGTGGCCGGCGAGCTGCGAGAACTCGAGGAACGGACTGCCGGTATCGAGGAGGACGCGGATGCGCTCGCGGGCCGTGAGCTTGCCCGCGGCCCGATGCCGGCCGACCGCCGCCGCCGGCCCGCCTTGCGCGGCCCGCTCGACCGTGAGCTTCAGGTCATCCACCAGGGCGCGCATGGCGCGCTCATTCTCCAGGAATTCCTGTGAACGGGGATCGAGCCGGGTGGCGATGCGCAGCATGGGCTTGTCACGATGATCGGATTGTCGGACAATCATACAATCCCATCCTAATGGAAGACAAGCTCATGTCCGCCCGTGATTCGCTCGACAGCGGCTTTGGCCTCGATGAGGCCGCCGAGGAGATCCGCCGGCAGGTGCGGCGCTTTGCCGCCGAGCGCATCGCGCCGCTGGCCGCCGACATCGACCGCAGCAACGAGTTTCCGCGCCGGCTGTGGCCTGAGCTCGGGGAGCTCGGGCTGCTCGGCATTACCGTGCCGGAACGTTGGGGCGGCGCCGGCCTGGGCTACCTGGCGCACGTCCTCGCCATGGAAGAGATCTCGCGTGCCTCGGGCGCCGTCGGCCTGTCGTATGGAGCGCATTCCAACCTGTGCGTCAACCAGCTGCGTCTCAACGGCAACGACGAGCAGCGCGCACGCTATCTGCCGCGGCTCGTCAGCGGCGAGCACGTCGGCGCGCTCGCCATGTCCGAGCCGCAGGCCGGCTCCGACGTGACTTCGATGCAGCTGAGAGCCGAGAAGCGCGCCGACCATTACGTCCTCAACGGCCGCAAGATGTGGATCACCAACGGTCCGGATGCCGATGTCCTGGTGGTCTACGCCAAGACCGAGCCCGCCGCGGGCCCGCGCGGCATCACCGCCTTCATCGTCGAGCGGGGCTTCCCCGGCTTCTCGAGCGCGCCGAAGCTCGACAAGCTCGGGATGCGCGGCTCGGGCACCTGCGAGCTGCTCTTCGAGGACTGCCGCGTGCCGCAGGCGAATCGTCTCGGGCCCGAGAATGGCGGCGTGCGCGTGCTGATGAGCGGCCTTGACTTCGAACGGGTGGTGCTCGCGGCCGGGCCTTTGGGTCTGATGGCCGCGGCGCTCGAGCTGACCCTGCCCTACGTGCGTGAACGCAAGCAGTTTGGCCAGCCCATCGGGTCGTTCGAACTGATGCAGGGCAAGATCGCCGACATGTACACCGTGCTCAGCGCTTCGCGCGCCTTCGTCTATGCCGTGGCGCGCGCCTGCGATACGGGGCAGGTGCGCCGGCGCGATGCCGCCGCCTGCATTCTGTTTGCGGCGGAAAACGCCACGCGGGTGGCCCTCGAGGCCATCCAGGCGCTCGGCGGCAACGGCTACGTGAATGATTACCCGGCGGGCCGGCTGCTGCGCGATGCGAAACTCTATGAGATCGGTGCCGGCACCCAGGAGATCCGCCGCATGCTGATCGGCCGGGAACTGTTCGAGGACGCCGCGTGAGCCGACCTTCCTGCCCGGGTGCCCTCACCATCCCGCCCGTCACGGCGGCGCGTAACCCGCTCGGGTGATCCGGATGAGCGTCGAGTTCGAGCAGATCCCGCTGACGCCGGCCTACCGCAAGGTCGCGGCGGCCATCAGCGAGCGCATCGTGAGCCGCAGCCTGCGCGAAGGCGAGCGGTTGCCGCCCGAGACCGAGCTCGCCCGTCAGCTCGGGGTCAACCGCTCGACGGTGCGCGAGGCGCTGCGTGAGCTCGAGAGCGCCGGCCTGCTCGAACGCCGCCCGGGCTCGAAACGGATGACGGTCAGCCGGCCCCGGCATCGGGAGGTGGCCCGGGACGTCAGCCGCGCGCTGGCGCTGCACGATGTGACGTTCTTCGAGGTGTGGGAAGCGCTGACTCACTACGAGCCGCCGATCGCGCAGATCGCGGCCCGGGAGCGCACCCGGGCGGACCTCGAGCGGCTGAGCGCCGCCCGGGACAGCTTCGATGCGCACAACAGCAACACCGAGAAGGCGGTGAATCACACGGCGGAGTTCTTCCGCGCCCTGGGCGGGGCCACCCACAACCAGGTCTTCGCCCTGGTGCAGGAGCCGCTCATCAACCTGCTCGAGCCCTCGCTCCGTGACATGATCGACCAGGTGCCCCAGGCCCGCTCACGCATCGCAACCGCCCAGCGGCGCATCCTCGAGGCGGTCGGCAGGGAAGATGCGGAGGCGGCGCGCACCTGGATGGCGCGCCACATCCGCGACTTCAGGCGGGGTTACGAGCTCGCCGGCATCGAGCTCGGGCATCGGATCGCCTAGACGAACAGATCCGTCAGCAGCTCCTCGTCACGCACCGCAGGATCACGGTAGGCCGAGAAATCACTGACACCTTCGTCCCTGAGCACCTGCTCGTCGATGCAGAAATTACCCGAGAATCCGCGGCTGTCGCGCCTCAGGATGGCATATGCGGCGTCCGCGACGATCTGCGGCGAGCGTACGCGGCGCAGCGCCTCGGCCGGCGCGCCCTGCATGGCGATGCGCAGCGCCGCCGTGCCGATGACGGTCCGCGGCCACAGAGCGTTGACGGCGATCCCCTGGGGACGCAACTCCCCGGCCAGGCCGAGCACGCACAGGCTCATGCCGAATTTGGCCAGCGAGTACGGCAGGTGCGGCGCGAACCAGCGCTGCTCGAGCTTCAGAGGCGGCGCGAGCACCAGGATATGCGGATTGGCGGCGCGCGCCAGATACGGCAGGCACAGCTTCGAGCACAGCAGCGTGCCGCGCGTGTTGATGCCGTGCATCAGATCAAAGCGGCGCATATCGGTCGCGGCGGTCGGCGTCAGGCTGATCGCGCTGGCGTTATTCACCAGGATGTCGATGCCGCCGAAGGTCTGCGCGGTGCGTTCG
>JAKAFQ010000333.1 GCA_021817875.1 Pseudomonadota bacterium | reverse complement strand
CGGTAGCGCGCGGACGTCGAGAGCTCCTGCATCGCCCAACCGAAGCCACCGTCTCCGGTGAGGCAGAGCACGCGCCGATGGGGATTGCCCGCCGCGGCACCCAACGCGGTCGGAAAGCCGTAGCCCAGCGTGCCCTGGTATCCCGGCGTCAGGAAGGTCCGGGGCGCTTCGACGGGAAAGGCGAGATTGGCGAAGTAGCCGACCTGGGTGAGCTCGCTCACCAGGATGCCATCGGCAGGCAGCGCCTGTCGCACTGAACGGACGAAGTGCGTCTGCGGCTCGATGTGCTCGAGCTGCAGCCGGCACCAGCGCTTGACCGCCTCGATCTGCTCGGCCCGGGACGGTCTCACGGGCGTGCCCTGCAGCGCCTCGAGGAGCGACTCCGAGGTCACGCGGGCGTCCGCCAGGATGCTCAGACCGGGCCTGCGCGGCGCTGAGGCGTGTGCCGGATCGAGATTCACGTAGATGAATCGGCAGTCTCCCGCCGTATGAGTCGGCACGCCCTGGCCATCGAGGAAGCGCGATCCAACCACCAGCACGAGGTCGGCGTGAGGGAAAACGGCTCGGCCGCCGAGCGAGCTCAGTGCCAGCGGATGGCGATCCGGCAGCACGCCACGCCCCCCCTCCGTCATGACCACCGGCGCCTGCAGCTGCTCCGCGAGCCGCGCCAGCGCGGCGCCGGCGTCAGCCGCCGCGGCGCCGCCGCCAGCTTGGATGACGGGGAAGCGCGCCTCGCGCAACCCGCAGGCCGCTTGCCCGATCAGGGCCGGATCGGGCCGGGTCGGGCAGGCGAGTGCCGCGTCCCGCAGCGGCGCGGCGGTCCGTGCCTGCAGCACATCGGCGGGCAGCTCGATCGCCACGGGACGCGGTTGTCCCGAGCGAAGCTGATGAAAGGCTTCGCTGACGACGGCCGCGACTTCGTCGGCCGAGTGCGCCAGCGCATGCCATTTCGTCAGCGAGCGCAAGATGCCGCTCTGGTCCGGAATCTCGTGCAGCAGCCCGTGGCCGCGGCCGAGAGCGGCGCTGGGAATCTGACCGGCGATGAACAGCAGGCGGGAACTGCAGGCATAGGCGGTCGCGAGACCGGAAAGCGCGTTGAGCACACCCGGGCCCGGCACCACCATGCAGACGCCTTCGCGCCCGGTGGTCCGGGCATAGCCATCGGCCATGTAGGAGGCGGTCTGCTCGTGTCGCGGCACCAGATAGGCGATGTGCTCGCGTGACTGGCGCAGCGCGTCCACCGCCCAGTCGAGCTGCACGCCGGGAATGCCAAACACGTGGCGTACCCCTTCGCGCCCGAGCTGCCCGACGAGCGCTTGTCCACCGGTCATTGTCATGTCTGCTCCTTCACCGCCATCGCTGCCTCGAGCTCGACCCGCTCCTCGGCCGCGGAGAATTGCACCCCGATCGGATTCTCGCCCCGCGCCAGCGCCTCGAGCTGCCGCTCGAGCAGACGGCGCAGCAGCACCACGCCCTCGTCGCTTCTCACCAGGTGCTCCTCCGAGTGCAGTGTGATGCGGCCCTGGCTCACCTGAGCCTCGTAATCGCCGGGGAAGCGCTGATGCTCCTCGTCCGTCAGCTCGGACCACGCCCGGCCGTTGAAACGCGAACGGATCTGCTTGAGCGCACCGGGCGTCGTGACCCGACCGGCCGAGTAGATGCGAAAATGGGTGTCATCGAGGGGCAGCACCCAGCCGATCAGCGAGCAGGGACCGTCGGTGTGCGCCTGCGGATTCGCCACGACCCGCAGTGTCGGCAGGACGGCCTCGGTGATCCTGATGTGCACGCGTCCATCGGGCAGCTCGCGGCGCTGGATGCTCTTGACGCCTCGCGTGGTGTACTCGAAGCTCACCTGCGGAAGCAGTTGCATGCGCTCGGTGAATTGGGCGCCGCTGAAAGAGCCGTGCAGGATGGCGACGTGCATCGGGTCCATTACGTTCTCGAAGTGCTGCAGCCAGTTGCACGGCACGATCGCCGGGCCGCCGCTGCCGATGCTGCTGTCGTCGGCCTCGAGCTGCTCGCCCGGCAGCAGGTTCTCGAGCAGGTTGTAGCGCGGCAGCAGCGGCATCCGTTCGGGCGGGCCCATGTAGGCGAACACGAGCCCGTAGCGCTCTTGCACCGGATAGGCGGGTTGGCGGGCACGCGGCGCCGTGGCGGCGCCGTTGCGCGGCTCGCAGGGCTGCTCGAGACACTGCCCGCCGACCTCATAGAGCCAGCCGTGGTAGCAGCAGCGGATGCCGCGCTGCTCGACCCGGCCGTAGAAAAGAGATGCGCCGCGATGCGCGCACCGTGGGTACATCAAGCCGCAGCGGCCGGCACCGTCGCGAAACAGAACCAGATCCTCACCGAGCGCACGCACCAGTCTCGGGGTGTCCGTCGCATCCGAGCAGAGGCCGACCGGATGCCAGTAGCGGCGCAGCAGCTCGCCCATTGGGGTGCCGCGGCCGACCTGGGTGAGCTCGCTGCGAAAATGCCCTGGTTTGCGCGAATACCCGCTCACGAGGAGGTCGCAAGTCGGTTGGCCATGACGCGATACCCGTACACATTGATCTCGCGGAATACGCCGGCGGCCGCATAAGGGTCGGCGGCGGCGGCGCGCTGCGCGGCGGCGTGGCTGTCGGCCTCGAGAATCACCAGACTGCCCACCGGGATCCCGCCCTCCGAGAGCAGGGGGCCGGCGAGCAGCAGCTTGCACCCGAGGCCCTTGCGATAGGCGATATGAGCCTCACGGTACGCGGCGCGCAAGGCGCCCCCGTCCGGCCGATCCAGGTATTGCACGACGAACTGCATGGCCGCTCCGGGTCGATGCCCTCAGAAGTGCCTCACCGGGTTGCTGAGCCGCCCGAGGCCGCTGATCTCGATGCTCACGACCGGCTCGCTCCTGGACAGGTCGAGGGACAGATGGCCGCGCGGATAGCGGCCAACGCCCCTGCCGGTGGTGCCGCAGTGGATGATGTCGCCGGGCTCCAGGGTGAAGAAGCGGCTCGCCTCGGCGATCAGCTTTTCCACCGGGAACTGGTAGTTGCTCGTCGAGTCGATCGTCAGCGGCTCGTCGTCGGCGAAGCCGCGCACTTCGAGATTGTTTGGATCGGCGATCTCATCGGCGGTCGTGAGCCACGGTCCCATGGGGCCGAAGGTGTCGGCGCCCTTGGAGCGGGTGTGGTAGGTGAAGTAGAGCTCGTTGTCGTTCTGATCCCGGCGGCGGCGCCAGTTGACGTGTATGGGCTCGATGTGAGCCGGGTCAAGGTCGATGGCGATCGAGTCGTAGCTGAACTTGAGACCGGTCGAGGTCACGTCGTTGACGATGGTGTAGCCGAAGATGCAGCTCCGGGCCTGCTCGGGTGTGACGTTCCTGGCGCGCCTGCCGAGAATGACGCCCAACTCCAGCTCGGGGATGGTGCGCCCGTAATCGGGTCCGATGAGAATCGGCTTGTTGTGGCCGGTCAGCGCCGAGGGCGGCTTCATGAAAAACATCGGCAAGGTGGGGCGCACGTGCGCGATGTCGGTCAGAGCCCGATTGTTGAAGGCCACGCCCAGGATCTTGGACGGCCGGCTGACCGGCGCCAGCCAGTCCGCGGAGCGCGGATCGATGCGCTTTGAGTCCGCCATCGGGGCCTCGAGCGCGCTGCGCAGCCGCTCGAGCTCGGCAGCACCTGCCTCGATCAGACCCAGAATGGACCGTGGCGGCTCCTCGAGCCCGCTGGCCTCGTACAGGTCGGCAAGCGTCGCGGCGCTCGAGTCTGTGAGGCGGGCGATCGGCGTTGGGCGGCCATTGACGGTGATGGTGCCGAGCTTCATGAGTCCTCCGGATTCAGATCGGGTTGGTGCGGCTGCGGGCGGCGAGGTCATCGAGAACCCCGTCGATGCGCTCGAGCAGAGGCTGCAGCGGGTAGTCGAGGTAGTACGAGGCGGCACGGCGGACCGGGTCGCCCTGGTAGAATCGCTCGTAGAGCGCCTGGCGGCCCGAGAATGTCGAGATGGCGGCGTCCCAGGCGAGGCGCAGCAGGCGGATGCGCCGGTCGGAGTCGAGCGTCGCGGTCTTGAAGTACTGTTGCACCACCTCACCGATCTCGCCGTGCAATTCGGCGTAGGAGGGCGCGGCGACCAGTCCGCCGGCCGCAAGCGAGCGGACCGTGTCGATCATCCGGCCGTAGCGCTCATAGAAGAAGATCTGTGCGGTATGCAGCGGCCAGCGGTTCGGCGCGAACGTGCCGAACGGCGTCCGGGTGGCGGTGGCGAGCGCCTGGGCGAGCAGCGCCCGCTGGTTCTCGACGAACATCAGCAGTTCTGCCAGCTGGCCCTGCACGTTGAGAAATGCGTCGACCTTGGTCGATTTGGCGATGTAGGCGGCGAGGCCCGCCATGAACTCCGCCTTGGCCAGGGCGCGCGTCTGGGTCTGATGCGTGTAGTGCTCGGCGATGTAGCAGCGCTTGTAGAGGCTGTTGCAGCGCTCGACGTCCCGGTAGATGTACAGCCGCTCCCAGGGCACGAACACGTTGTCGAACACTATGGTCGCATCGCCCTCGTCGAACCTCGAGGCGAGCGGATTGTCGAGAAAGTGGCCCGGGTTCTGCGGGATGAGCGTCGGCCGGCTGATTATCTTCACGCCGGGAGTCGCGACGGGAACGGAGCAGGCGAAGGCGTAGTCCGCGGCGTCCGCCTCGCTGGTGACCACCACTGACGGCATGACCAGGATCTCGTTGGAGAACTGCGCCAGCGTGCCGACCAGGCGCATGCCGTTGAGGTAACAGCCGGCATCGGTCTCGCGCACGACCTTCAGGGCGAGGTCGTGCACCTGCCGGCTGGTCTGCTTGGTGCGGTCCACCTGCGGATTGATCTGAATGTGTGTCAGTGTCAGATCGCTGTCGCGGACACTCTCGTAGTACTTGCGAACGTTCGCGCCACCGGCCAGACCTCCCTCGACGTTCAGGATTTCGGCGGCCGATGCGAGCGAGGCGAGGCCGGCGTTCATGAAATCCGGCGTGCGGCCGAACAGGCCCTGACAGGCGTTGGCGACGATCTGAAACGCTTTGCCGCGGCGCTGCAGGTCTTCGATCGATCGCGGCTCGATATACGACATCGCCACGGGCTCGCCCGTGGTCGGCGACGCATAGGTCAGCGCCGGGGCGAGCGCCCGGTCGCTTTGCAGGTCATAGAGCTCGGCCAGCGTGCGGGCCGCCCCGGCGAGTCGGCTGTCGGAGGTGACGTCGCGGATGCGCTCGCCGTCCATGTAGACGGCGCGGCCGTCCTGGATGGATGCCAAGAATTGCCTGCCTGTGCGAATA
>JAKAFQ010000332.1 GCA_021817875.1 Pseudomonadota bacterium | reverse complement strand
TCACCACCACCCGCTTGTGCGCCTGTGCCAGCACGGCGCCGAAGTTGGCGGACACGAACGATTTGCCGATGCCCGGGGCGGGGCCGGTCAGCAGGATGACGTTGTTCGCAGCATCCATCATGGTGAAGTGCAGCGACGTGCGCAGGCTCCGCAGCGCTTCCACCCCGGGGTTTTGTGAATGCAGCATCGCCAGCACGTGAGAGCCGTGCTCGCCGCGAGCGACGGCACGGGCGATCTTGTGCTGCTCGGCGATATAGGGGATCGATACCAGCACGCTCACACCCAGCTCGCGCTCGATTTCGCCGGGATCGTCCACGCCGCGCAGCAGCGCGCGCTGAATCACCACGTACACCGCGCCGAGGAACAGGCCCAGCAGCAGCGCGATGACGAGCACCAGGGCTTTTCTGGGCGCGGCCGGCTTCAGGGGCGTCAAGGCGTAGTCGACGATGCGTACATCGCCCACGGTACCGGCCTTGGCCACCTCGAACTGTTCGACGGCGCTCAGCATGGCGGTGTACAGCTGGGTGCTCACGTCCACGTTGCGCATCAGGCTCAGCACGTTCTGCTGCATCGTCGGAAGCCGGTCGATCTGGCGCTGCAGGTCGGCTTCGTTCCGCCCGATCAGGGCGATCTGGCGGTCCAGCGCGCGGATCACCGGGTGTTCGGGCGTGTAGAGCCGCAGCGCCTGCTCGCGCTGCTGGATCAGCTTCAGACGGCTGGTTTCGAAGCCGACGTTCTCCTTCAGCAGCAGCTCGGTTTCGGCGGCGACGTTGGGGGCGCCATGCACCCGTTGGTAGCGCGCCAGGTCGGCCTGCGCGGTCTCCACCTGGGCTTTGAAGGTCGGCAGCTGCGCATCCAGGTATTGGATCGATTGCTGCGCCTGCACCGAGCGGGCCTGGATGTTCTGCCGCACGTAGGCGTTTTCGATGCCGTCGAGAAGCCGCGTGATCCGATCCTTGTTGTGACCGGAGTAGCTCAGCTGGATCACGCCCGAGGACGACGTCAGGCTGGCGTTACCCATCTGCGTTACGCCGAGCTTTCCGGATATGTCCTTGAGCACGGTCTGCCGCGCCAGGCGCGTGATGCGGAACCGTTCCCCGGGCCGGGCACTCAGCGTACGCACCGTGAGGTCGACCGGCCCATAGGCGGTGTTGGCGTGCTCGGCCTCACCGACCTTGCCAATGAAAAGGGTGTCTCCCGAGGGATCGCGCAGCCGATAGCCGCCTCCGGTGGTCGCGGTCAGCGTGAACGGCTGGTTGTACCAGTGCTCGGGCGCCGTGAAACGGCTGACGGCGATCCTTTCCCCGCCCCACGCGAAGCTGCCGAGCAGCGGCGGCGCGCCGACCGGTGCGCGGGCGCGACGGTTCCAGCGCGCGACGGCGCGCCCGATGATCGGGAAATAACGCGGCTCGGCGTGCACCAGCAGGTGCATCCGGTCGATCACCTGATCGAGCACCAGGCGACTCTGAATGATCTGGATGGCGGCCTCGGCCTGTACCGGCGTGCCGAACAGCAGCGAGCCGAGGTCCCCCATGGAAGAGGCCATGGGATTGCCGGTGCCGTAGGCCATGGGAGCGGCGCTCTGGCCCTGCTCGACCTGCACGATGCCGTTGACCTCATACACCGGGCGCGCCACGATCAGATAGAACACGCCGAGCGCGAGCACGGCGCCGGCGATGGCGGCCATCGTCCAGCGGCCGGCATGGAGCAGCTGCAGAATCTCGCGGAAGCTGATCTCATCGTCCGCGGCCTGCTGTCGGGCCGGGGGAGGGGCCACCGGCGGCAGCGGCAGGGTCTGCGCTTTGTGGATGTCGTTCATAACCTGGGGATGGGCGCTGTTCAGAATGCTCCGACCTGGTGCAGCTCGAATATCGAGGTGATGGTCGGCAGCAGCTCGTTGATCACGGTGTTGTACTGCGCAAACTCGGTGGCCGCGACGTACACCACGTCGCGCGGGCGCAGCGGAAACTGGCTCGCCAGCAGCACGCCCTGCGGGGTGCTCATGTCGATCGTGTAGACCTGCGCCTCCGCGCCGCGCGCCGCCCCGGCCGGCAGACGGAACACCAGCACCCCGGAACCGCTGGCGCGGGTGCTGTCGAGCCCGCCGGCATCGGTGAGCGCCTGCATCAGCGTCATGGAATTCTGTGTCATCACCAGCGGCCGCTGAGTGCTCGCCGCGCCGAGCACGAATACCTGGTCGGCCGACTGGTCGGGGATGTGGATGATGTCGCCGGGCTCGAGCTCGGGATTGGGCACCAGCCGGTTGCCGGAGAGCAGGTCGGCGAGGTCGATCCGGTAACGCACGCCGTGCCGCACCAGGATCGCGCGCCTGCGGCTCGCGCCCGGGCCAAGGCCGCCGGCCGCATCAATGGCCTGCAGAAGGCCCATGGGGATGTCGGTCAGGGGCAGGGTGCCCGGATGGAGCACCGAACCGGTCATCTCGATGCGCTGGGAGTCGTAGCGGACCACGCGCACCCCCACCTGCGGATTCTGGATGACCTGCCGCAGGTGCACGGTCAGGTACCTGCGCAGTTGACCCGCCGTCATGCCCGCGACCTTGAACGTGCCGATGAAGGGGTAGTAAATCGTGCCCTTGTGGGTGACCAGCTCGCCGTTGAAGGTGGCATTCTGGTTGAGGATGCCGGCCTCCAGATTGAGCTGCGGATGATTCCAGACCGTGACGGTGAGCACATCGCCGGGCCCGATCCGGTAGGCCGGCGGCACCATGGAGGGCAGCAGCGGCTTCAGCGGTGGGGCCCCCGGTGGCGCGACGATCGGCGGACCGGGGTCGGTCAGCAGGGAGGCGACGACCTGCGGCGTGATCGGAATCACCCGGTACCGGATCAGTTTGCGCACCGCTGCCGAGGACGCCGCGCCGCCGACCCGGTATTGGTGCTGCCCGGGCCCACCGACGTGGACGTTCATCCCCGGGATGATCTGCGCGCAGCCGCTCAACGCCAGCAGTGCCGTTGGGAACAGCGCAAGGATGCCCCGATGCCGGATTGACAGCCGCCGCATAGGATCGGGTGTCCGAGCCGTCTGGCCACGCGGGAGATGGGGGCCGCTTCGTTCGGTTCCTGCCGCGCTGTCAGCAATCATGAGATCCGAGTCCACGTCGATTTCGCTTGGGATCAAATTATCTAGCCTATCTTAGCTTGCGGCGGCGGTGCAATCGGCTGCGGAACGGATTCGCCCGTCCGCCGGCAGCCGTTCCAACAGCGCGCGCCGCGCCAGGCGCTCGCCCGCGGCTTCGTGCCGCCTCATATCGCGCCGCCGCTTGGCAGTCCCGGGTGCGCCGCAGGTGCAGTGCACGGGCGTCAGGACCTGCGCGGACTGGTGTAGAATTTTCCGGGCAGTCTCGCCGGGGAACCGGCGGCTGCACTGCGGACCACCCGGCTCGCGTTCCCGGCCCCTGGCCGGAAACGGATCGAAGTCCCCACCCCCATGCGGTCATTGTGATCTTCCTGGATCCTGGATGTTTCAATGTTCGAATCCGTTCTGGTCGTCTGTACGGGCAATATCTGTCGCAGCCCGATGGCGGAGGCGCTGCTGAGGGAGCCGCTCGGGGCCGCCGGCAAGCGGGTGGCCTCGGCCGGCATCGCCGCGCTGCAGGGCCGGCCGGCCGATTCCCTGGCGCAGGAAGTGATGCGGGAGCACGGGTACGACATGAGTGCCCACCGCGGCCGGCAACTGAACGCGGCGCTGCTCACGGCGGCAGACCTGGTGTTGGTGCTGGACGAGGGCCATCGGCGCTGGATACAGGACAATTTCCCGCAGTTTCGCGGCCGTGTCCACAAGCTCGGCAAATGGCGCGGCGAGCAGGACGTGGCCGACCCCTACCAGCTCGGGCGCGAAGCATTCGAGCAGGCCTATCGGGATATCACCGGGTGCCTGGGCGACTGGACGCCGCACCTGCTGGCCTGAGCGCCGCAGCCGCGAGGGTCCTCGCGGCGTCAAGTCCGCCGCCCGACGGCCATCGGGGATCTGCGCCTCACCGGGGCTGCAACGCGCAACGGGAACGATCGGCCTCGCGCCGGCGCCGCTTCAATAGGCGCCGTGCCCCCAGATCACCACCCGGACCGTCTTCAGGAGAATGCCGAGGTCCATCAGCAGACCCTGTTTCTTCACGTAATACGTGTCCATCGCCACCCGCCGCCGGTAATCGGTATCGTTGCGTCCCGTGACCTGCCACAGCCCCGTGACGCCGGGTTTCGCGGCCAGGTAGGTTGGCAGATAGCGCCCATAGCGCAGCATTTCCTCCCTCACGATGGGACGGGGGCCCACCAGGCTCATCTCTCCGCGGAGCACGTTCCACAGCTGGGGCAGCTCATCGAGGCTGGTGCGGCGCAGGAAACGCCCGACACGGGTGACGCGTGGGTCATGGCGCAGCTTGTGGTCACGCACCCATTCCGCCCGGGCCTCCGGGTCGCGCTGCAGCAGCTCGTGCAGGATCTGCTCGGCGTTGGGCACCATGGTGCGGAACTTCAGGCACTCGAAACTCCGGCCACTCCGGCCGACGCGGCGGTGACGGAAGAGGATGGAACCGTCCTCCAGGCCCATCAGCAGGGCGATGACCAGGATCAGCGGGGAAAAGACGACTCCGAGCAGCAGGGCCCCCACGAGGTCGACGGCGCGTTTGACCGGCGAATAGGGCGCGAGCGCAGGCTCGCGGCGCGGCAGGGTCCGGCTCAGCGGCTCTGTCCGTGCGACAGGGGCGAGCGCCAACTTCGGCGGGAAGGCCACCGGATCGGCCGCCAGCGCGGCGCCGGGGCTGTCAAAAGTCATGCGGTGCTCCGGGCTATCCGTCTCGACCAGCTGAGGCCGCGGGGGCGATCGGCGGGCCGGGTGGGGTAGGGCCGCCTGCGATAGAACCTCGTCTGCCTGAGTCGACACGATGCGCCCTTTCAACTCTGGTTACCGGACCGTCGCAAACAGCCGACAAAAGGCCCGTTGAGTCTGCGCCAGAGCCCGTTTCCCAATCTGGGAGCAGTTCCACATTTTCGACTGAACGCTCCGGACCCGCCGACGTTGACCGAGTGGGATGGCGCTACAGGGTTCCCGAATTGTTGCGAAATGTAAACGGCGTCCCTGTCGGTGCATTCAGACAGCATCGATGGCCGAATCCAGGGTCGAGAACATCCCGCCTCCCGAGGCGCGCCTTGCGAGGAATCCACCGTCTGTGCCATCGCGAGACCGTGCATCCGCTCATCAATCCTTAAATCACGCTCATCAAGCAGCCGCCTCGGCGGCCGGGGATCACATCCCCTCGACGCGAGCCTGTCCTCAGTTCCTTCAAA
>JAKAFQ010000331.1 GCA_021817875.1 Pseudomonadota bacterium | reverse complement strand
GGAGCAATACGAGAATCTGGCCGACAGCGTGATCTGCGGCGAAGCCGAGCAGATCTGGCCCCGATTCTGCGCCGATTTCGAAGCCGGCCACGCCGCGCCGTTGTACCGTGAGAGTGGCACGGTCGATCTGGGCACCTCGCCGACACCGCGCTTCGACCTGCTCAAGCTCGAACTGTACACGATGGCGACCATGCAGTTCTCGCGCGGTTGCCCCTACATGTGCGAGTTCTGCGACATCATCGTGATGTTCGGCCGCAAGCCCCGCCACAAGAATCTGCAGCAGATCGAGGCCGAGCTCGATGTCCTGCGGGCGCGCGGCGTGCGCAAGGTGTTCTTCGTCGACGACAATCTCATCGGTAACCTCAAGGTCGCCAAGACGCTGCTCAGGTTCCTGATCGATTATCAGCAGCGGCACCGCTACGAGTTCAGCTTCGGCACCGAGGCCTCGCTCAACCTCGCGCAGGACGAGGAGCTGATGGAGCTGTTTCGCGCGGCGCACTTCCGCTGGGCCTTCATCGGCATCGAGTCGCCCGACGAGGCGAGCCTGCGCGAGACACGCAAGCTGCAGAACATGCGCGAGGATCCGCTCGCGGCCGTACAGCGCATCCACCAGCACGGCATCGAAGTGCTGGCCGGGTTCATCGTCGGTTTCGACAACGACACGACGGCGACCTTCGATCACCAGTATGAATTCATCGTGCGCTCGGGCATCCAGATGGCCATGATCGGCCTGCTGAACGCCATGCCGCGCACACCGCTGTATGAACGGCTGAGCAGCGCCGGGCGCCTGCGCGCGCAGGACAACGCCGGGGACAACACCAAGCTCGACACCAACGTCGTGCCGTTGCGCATGACGCGCGAGGAACTCATCGAAGGGTATCGCCGGCTGCACGAGCGGCTGCTCACCGATGGGGCGATCGCCCTGCGCATCCGCAACAAGAACCGCTCGATCGGCCGGGCACCGGGCGGCATGGAATACGGCGCGCGCGCGGGCATCGGTATCCTGCTGCGGCTGCTGTGGCGCGGCATTCTGCCGGGGGGGCCGGTCCGCCACTGGCACTTCCTGCGCAGCCTCCCGTGGTCGAAGCCCTGGCAGATCCCGCTCACCGTCGGCGACTGGATCGTGTCGCTGTCGATGCGCGATTACTCCAGGCGGCATCTCGCCGGGGTGGTCCCGGAACACCCCGCCCTGTGGAACACGCGCCTGACGGCACTCGTGCAGACGCTGCGCCGCTGCGGCGCCGGCTCGATCACGCTCAGCGACCGCGCCGCCGATCGCGGCGCCCCGGTCCTGGCGGTGTCCCTGGGAGGCGTGCCGGCCCGCGGGCTGCGGCGGACGGCGGTCATGCTGCGCGCGCTGCTGAAGGAGACGCCGGCGAGACTCACGCTGCGCTTCGAGGAAATCCGGGCTGCGGATGTTCCCCGCCTGCGCCGGCTGCTGCGCCGCCTGAGGCATTTTTCCGACAAGGTCTCGATCGAGGTCGAGACGCTGCACGGATTGATCGATCTGAACGCCTGGCCGTTCCAGCTCCGCCTGCCCACCCCGCTGTGAAGCGGGTCAGGGACGTCAGGCCGTGCAACCGGCCAGCGTCACCAGCGCCTCGGGCCGCAGCAGCGTGATGTAGCGGGCGCGTACTTCCACCCAGCCGGATCGCTTGAACGCCCCGAGCGAGCGGCTGACCGTCTCCAGCGTCAGCCCGAGATGGCGAGCGATGTCACCGCGGCTCATGCTGAGGCGAAACTGCGTCGGCGACAGCCCGCGCACTTCGAGGCGCCGCGACAGGTCCGCGAGGAAGCGGGCGACGCGACCCCGGGCATCGCACATGCCGAGTTCCGCCCGCATGCGCAGCGACTCATCCAGCGCCTCTGCGAGCAGCCGCAGCACTTCCCGGCGCAGACCCGGCAGCCGCTCGAGCAGCCGCTCCAGCTTGTTCATGGAAATCCGGCAGTAGCTCAAGGGCTCGAGCGTCGTCACCTCGCACGCGTACCGTCCGCTTGCGAATCCTTCCAGTCCCACCGTCTCGCCGGGCAGCACGAAGCCGTGCACGCGCTCCGTCCCATCCAGTGTGACGCTGTAGCGCTTCGCCGAGCCGCTGCGCACCACGTACAGCGCATCCATGTCCGCGCCCGCCCGCACCAGGCTCGAGCCCGCCACGAGTTGTCGGCCGCGCTCCACCGCGTCATCGAAAATATGCGCTTCCTGGGGAGAGAGGTGCGCCGGCAGGCACAGGGTATTGAGGGCGCAGCCGCGGCAGGACACGCGCGCGGCCACGCCTGCCCCGCCGGCCGCCTGAGAACCGTTCACCTGCCGCCCATCGCGCATGATGGGACGCACCTTAGCGCCTCCGGGCCCGGGGCCGCATCCGGAATTACGGCACTTGACACGGATCAAATATCGTGTGCCCCGACTCCCCTAGGATCGCTACCATGAACCCATTGTTCGAGCTCGCATCGCGGCTGCCGCGGCCGCCGGCCCCGCAGGCGCTGCCGAGCCAGCTGTTCGCCCCGCTGTTCACGCACTGGGCCCGGGGCCAGAGCCTCGGCGATTCGCTCTCGGCCCTGGAAGGCAAGCGGGTGCGCATCCAGGTCACGGATCTGCCGCTGCGTCTGAATCTGCTCGTGACCTCGGGCGGGCTGCGCGCCGCCCCCTCGCAGGCTGCGCCGCATGTGACCCTTCGCGGCCAATGGCGCGATTTCTGGCGGCTGGCCACCCGCGCCGAAGACCCCGACACCCTGTTCTTCGAGCGGCGGCTCGCCATCGAGGGCGAGACGGAGACGGGCCTGGCCATCAAGAATGCGCTCGATGCGCTCGAGTGGGACTGGACCCGTCACCTGCGCGCGGTGCTGCCGCCCCTGCCGGCCGAGGCGCTCATCGGCCTGGTGAGCCGCAGCCCGCTGCGGCACTTCGTCCGCCCGCCGCATTGAGGAGGATCGCATCCTCCGGGACGCCGAGGCGGCTCCCCGCGCTCGATCGCGCTCGTCAGAGGGCTCGGGCACCCTCGCGGCTGTGCACATAGCTCTCGCTGTAGCCACCGGCCAATGCGGTCGGCGGACACGCAGCCCCCGGCGCGCCCGTGTCGAGCGCCGAGCGGAACGCGCGGATCACATCCGGAAACGGCGCCGACGCGCCTGAATGCGGCGACAGCCGCAACACGTCTACCCCTGCGCCTCTCAGCCGAGCCACATCCCCGATCAGGTTGCGCACCTGCGCGGACTGCGTCTGGATGCCATTGATCGCGAACAGCGGCTCGCCCTCGCGGGTTCGGACGGTCAGACCATCCACGTCCTGCGCACAAACGAAGCCACAGTCGTCCTTGTGGCGCTGGCGCACGCGCGCGCTGAAGCACCGCGCCGAGAACGCGAGCGGCATCCTGCCGTAGCCGAACACTTCGGCCTCCAGGCCCGGCGGCCGTTGCGCGAGCAGCCCCGAGAGCGTCTCGATGTCGAGCTCGACGGGCGCCACCCAGCGCCGTGCGCCGAGGGACGCGAGCAGCGACAGGGTGGCGGTGTTGTAGACGTTCAGGTGCGGACCGGCGATGAACGGGCGGTCGCGCAGCAGTTGCACGGCCGCCATGTCGTTGGCTTCGATCAGATCGACCATGGCCACCGTGCGCGACAGCGACGCCAGCTCGGATTCGGCCTCGAGCAGCGCCAGGGTGCAGACCACGACCTGCTTGCCGGCCTGCGCCAGATCCCGGGCAATGGCGATCCAGTCCGCACGCCGCAACTCCCGGCGCTTCGAGCACACGACCTCGCCGAGGTAGACGATGTCCACCGGCAGCCCGGCGAGCTCGCGGTAGAACGCGAACACCGCGGCTCGATCCCAGAAGTACAGCAGCGGGCCGACCGAAAGTCTCATCGCGCCGCCCGTCACTGCCAGGGCCTGGAGTACGCGCCCAGGGTGTGGGTGTGCCCTTCGGTCAGCCGCTCGAGCGGCGCGCACTGCGGCATCGGCGGGCGGTAGTGCTGCGGATCGCGCAGGCACGCATCGAGGGCCGCGCGCAGCGCCCGCGTGACCTGCGCCACATAGGCGGGACTTCGCTGACGACCCTCGACCTTGATCGCGCGGATGCCCGCGCCGACGAGCTGAGGCAGGATGTCGAGCACATTGAGGCTGGTGGGCTCCTCCAGGGCGTGCATCACGGTGCCTAGCGCCTCGAACCGCCCCTTGCACAGGGTGGGATAACCGGCCGCCTCCCCCGGGGCGAATTCGTCGATGAGCACGTCATTCAGACGCGCGCGCCGCCCGCCGCTGGTCTCCTCCCAACGCACGGCATGCGCGGGTGAGCAGACACCGTGAGTGTTGGGCGATTCGCCGGTCACGTGCGAGGACAGGGCGCAGCGTCCCTCCACCATGATGCACAGGCTCCCGAAGCCGAACACCTCGATCTCCACGGACGTGCGCTCGATCACCTGGCGGACCTGCGCGAGCGACAGCACCCGGGGCAGGACCGCGCGGCGCACGCCGAACTGCCGCTCGTAGAACTCGAGCGCCCGCCAATTGGTCGCCGACGCCTGCACCGACAGGTGGCGGTTGAGCTGCGGATGGCGCTCGGCGGCGTACTGCAGCAGACCCGCATCGGCAAGAATCACCGCATCGGCGCCGAGCGCGGCCGCCGTATCCACCGCCCGGGTCGCGTCCGCCCACAGTTGCGGCCGCGGATAGACATTGAGCGCGACGAATACCCGCACGCCGCGCCCGTGTGCGTACTCGATGCCGGTGCGCGCGTCCTCGGCGCTGAAGTTCAGACCGGGGAAATTGCGGGCGTTCATAGCGCCGCGGAAACCGATGTACACCGCGTCGGCGCCGTTGTCGACCGCGGCGCGCAACGCCGGCAGGCTCCCGGCCGGACACACCAGCTCGATCGCGGCGTTCGCGCTGCGCGGCTCAGGCACGGCCGAAGCACTCCGACCACAGGGCATCCACGCGCCGCTCCACCTGCGCATCGAGCGCGATGGGCCGGCCCCATTCGCGCGTGGTCTCGCCGGGCCACTTGTGCGTCGCATCGAGCCCGAGCTTCGAGCCCAGTCCCGCGACGGGGCTGGCAAAATCCAGATAGTCGATCGGGGTGTTTTCGATCAGCATCGAGTCGCGCGCCGGGTCGACTCGGGTCGCCACCGCCCAGATCACTTCCTGCCAGTTGCGCACGTCGATGTCATCGTCGGTCACGATCACGAACTTCGTATAGGTGAACTGCCGCATGTACGACCAGATGCCCATCATGACCCGGCGGGCGTGACCCGCATACTGTTTGCGGATGCTGACGACCGCGACGCGGTAGGAACAGGCCTCCTCGGGCAGGTGAAAATCGACGA
>JAKAFQ010000330.1 GCA_021817875.1 Pseudomonadota bacterium | reverse complement strand
TAGGGTCGGAATCGAACCGGCGTAGACGGCTTTGCAGGCCGTTCTTGTCTTATCAAATCAATTGCTTGCGTGTATTTTGACACACTTTGACACCCTGGACGATCTCCTCCGGCGACCCCGCCCATACCTCGGCAACCGTCCGAACCCTCTTGGGCGCTCTGAAAGGACGCCGCTCCCGGCGGCCTTGGGCATTCCTGACTTCGCGATGAGTGCCCGCATCCGACCCCGAGCACTCCTACTGTATGTCCCCTTTGCAGAAGCGGCGCGATGTGGCTGCCAGCCGGCCACCCCCTTCCGCGCACCAACCGCCACAGATCGGCGTACCTGGTTATCGGTGCGCATCGATTGTGCGTTGCACCGACGCGCTTGCGCGCCACGATTCGTGCGATTGACATTAGCATATGCCTAGCATATGCTTACTTCACAACACGGGAGCCCACCGAAATGAGCACAGCACAAAGGAGCAAGCCCAAAAAAGGCACTGCGAAGCGGACGGCGGCGAAGCCCATATCCACGTCGGCTTCCCGGAGCGCTTCGATCTTCCGCAACGGCGCGAACCAAGCGGTGCGGCTGCCCCAGGAACTGCGCTTTCCGCAAGACGTGAAGGAAGTCCGCATTCGCAAGCAAGGCGATAATCTGCTCATCTCACCCGTCAGGCCCGATTGGGACTCGTTCTTTGCTCGGAAGCCGGAGGCGCCGGAGTCCTTCCTCGAGCCACGCGACGATGCGCCACCTCAGTCGCGCGAGCCATTGTGACGCTCCGGATGCTGGATACGGACGTCTCGAGCTACATCATCAAGCGCCGACCGGCTTTCCTCCTCGAACGCTTCAGAAAGCACGCCGAGGAACTCTGCGTGTCCGTAATGACCGCCGCGGAGCTCCGATTCGGCGCGGAGAAGGCGGGACACCCAAAACTGACCGAGGAGGTGGAGCAATTCCTCGAGAGGCTCTCGACCCTCGATTGGACCGATTCGGTGACCGCGCACTACGCCCGCACCCGATGCGCGCTCGAACGCGCCGGGACCCCCATCGGCAACATGGATCTGCTGATCGCGTCACACGCGCTATCCGAGCGCGCCATTCTGGTCACCCACAACGTTCGGCACTTCTCGAAGGTGCCCGGCTTGAAAGTCGAGGAGTGGCCCTGAGCGGGTGAGCCTGCCGATAGCACTGTTTCCGACAGCGCTCTTCCCTGTCCACCAAGCAGGCGGAGGCGACCTTGTCAGTCATGGTGCTTGTTTTGTTATTGGAGGCTAGGGTCGGAATCGAACCGGCGTAGACGGCTTTGCAGGCCGTTCATGCCTTCTACAATCAAGGCGTTACACACATATTGACACCATTTGACACCCTGGATGCCCGCCTCCAGTGATCCGCTCCTGCCTCAGGGGCCGCCGGAAGTCGCTGAACACTCTGACCCACGCCGGAGGCTGAACGTTAGCGCCCAGGTCCAGGCGCGCACCGTCGCGTTCGCCGGGGATAGGCCACGGCCGGAGCCCGGGCGGATGAATCCAGGCGTGCGGTCGGACCATCAGTCGCACGCGAAGCACCAACCGTCGCCGCGCAGCCAACACTTCTCTTCCGGCACCGACTCACCCCGGACCAATCGGGTCACGGTATGCCAACCGCCCTTGTCCAGAGCGGCGGCGAGGGCGGCTTCGGCAGCTGCGCTTCGAACGCCTTCGGCCGGAACCATGCCGACCGGACACAAGACACGGGCCTCGAATGTGCTCTTGCAGCGGCGAATCAGGAAATAGAGCCCGGATCGCATGATTGTGCTCTTGGTTTGCATAATCCTGGAAGGATCGGAGAATCCCGTTCTCGCCGCCGGGAAGTTCTCGTTCGTGGTCAGTGGCAGCAGCAACCGGCCCCCGTCCGCCAGCCCATCGAGCCACGCGTCCATGGGATGCGTGACACCGGCGTTCACATAGATGACGTCCGCGGCGTCGAAAATGGCGGCGGCTCCGTTGCCGTGAACTACGTGCACGTTCGGGAAGGCTGCCAGGCAATCGCGCGCCTGAGCAGCAAGCTGCGGGTCGCACTCGATGGCCGTCACCCGGCCCCCGGGTCCGGCGAGCACCGCAATGATCGCGGAGTAGTATCCTGTGCCCACCCCGACATGCACGACGTGGGCGCCTTCATTGACGTTCGCGGCGGCCAGGAGAATGGCGTGCAGAGAAGGCTGCCCGTTATTGATGCCACGGTCGGGCAGGATTCCCACCGGCTGATTGGTATACAAATACACCGGATCGGCGTCGGGCGTAGTTGTGTAACCGCCGAAAGCGCGGAAGATCTGCCACGGACCAGGACTCAGGAAGTCCTCGCGCTTGACTTGCGCAAATGCCGCACAGAGCTTGGAATCGGTGACTCCAGCCATGACCAGGACTTGCTTGGCGTAAGCTTGACGTACGATAGCGAGTTCGGTTTCTCGGTCCATCGGGTTTCCTCATCGTGATGAAGGCGCGAATTGATTAAGGCGGCCACGGCGATATCGTTCAATGCGCTGCTCGAGACGCCCTGCGGACAGCACGCCGCATTTTTTTCCGAAACCCGTCCGTGCCGAGTCTTGACGTGCGCATACTCCTGCGAGGAGGCCGGTACCCCTATGCGCCAATTCCCCCCGCTTCTCGATTCGCGGGTGACCTCGCCGACGCAGAACGCGCTGGCGCTCGGGATGGTCACGGATCTGGAGCTATTGCGACTGAAGACACTGGCCCGCTGGTACGGCAGAGGCTTGCCGCCGGAGGTCACCTGGGAGGACGTCCTGCAGGAGGCCCTGACCCGGATTCTCGTGGGCAGGCGACCGGTACCCGAGGGGGTTCCCATCGTCGCGTTCATCGCTGGAGTCATGCGAAGCGTCAGAAGCGAGCACTGGCAGCGAATCGAAAGGACGGCGATCTCCGCGCGGCGGCGTGCGTCACGGCGATCGACGGTCCCGGAGCACGAGATCGAGCTCGTCGACGCGGCGCCGGGCCCGGATAGGGCGGTCATGGCCCAGCAGGAGCTGGCAGAGGTGCGCAAGCTGTTCTCGGACGACGCGGCGGCATTGAGCATCTTGGATGGATTGGCGCAGGGACTGACAGCTGACGAGATCTGCCATACCTTCGGATTGTCCGAGACCGACTACGCTTCCGCGCGCAAACGTATGCGCCGCGTATTGCTCAGAGAGGGATTGACATGCGCTCCAAAGTGACTGCCATTCATCAAGCGGCCGCGTTTGAGCGCGTCCTTGAAGCGTTAGCCAAGGAACTCATCGATGCGACGGATGACGAACTGCTCGAGGCCGCCAGGGATCTAGGAATGGACCCATCAATGCGGGGATCGGCAGCTTTCATCGGGCTGAAGTATTCGGACGCATTGAGGAGGCTGAGCCCTTCGGACTTTAGCCGCTTCAGGAATGCGATCGAACATGCGATTGAACGCGGTGATCTGCCCGTCGCTCACTTTAACCGAAGCGTCACTGAACACAGCTCTCCTGCGCTCCCCGGTTCAGAAACGCCACCGCCTGCGGGGAGGAGGCGAAAGAAGCGACACAGTAACCGCGGCGAAGGAGAGTAGCTGATCGGATTCCGCGAGTGTCCGCTTCAGCGACGCGCCGGGAATTGCACCCCGGTCCGCTCAAGTGCTCAGGTCGTGGTTGGCGGCCCAAGCCGGCGCCGGGTCGGGCCCCGAGGAGTCCATGGGGTTCAGCATCCACGCAGCGTACAACGATGAGGCTTCGCCATGCATACGTTCCAGATCCTCAACGGGCCTGCCCGCCGGCGCGGCCGAAGGTGCGGTCGTGGATCCCAAGCCGCGCGGTTGAATTCTGCACCAGAGCCCCGGAGCCATTATATATTGACAATGTAAATACGCTCCGGTAGGCTGTCTCCTCATGGTAGATGGCGCGTTCGTTCACCGCGGCACCACCTTTGTGTGGGACCCGGCGAAGGCCGCGCAAAATCTGGAGAAGCACGGTGTGACTTTCGAGGAAGCCGCAACCGTTTTCGATGATCCTCTGTTTGTCCTGCAGGATGCCAGTCGAAACGACGAGCGCCGCGATGCAGCGATCGGCTTCAGCTCGACCGGACGATTACTGACCGTTGTGCACATCGAGGTGCATGACGACTCCATTCGCCTCATCTCAGCCAGGCGTGCCTCGGCCACCGAGGAAACCATCTATGCTCAATGAACGATTGCGTAAGCGCCTTAAGAAGGATCGGCCAAGTACCACGATCACGATGCGAATTCCTGTAGACGTCGTGGAATCGTTGAAAACCATTGCTCCCGCCAAAGGATTTTCGGGCTATCAGACCCTTCTGAAGAGCTACATCAGTGAGGGTCTCCGGCGCGATGAGGCGGAGTACGATCAATACACCGCTCGAAAACTGGCAGAGGCGCTCAAACGGCGCGGCGTTGCGGAAGAAGTACTTCGGGATGCGCTCGCCGAGGTCGAGCACAGCGACCCGTAACAGACATGTCTGGTTATTCAGACATGCTTCTGCGGCGTAGGTTACGCGGTTGAATGTGCTGCGTAACGCTGGGCCTGAAGTTCGTGCATCTTGGAGGCTAGGGTCGGAATCGAACCGGCGTAGACGGCTTTGCAGGCTGTTCGCGTCTCAGTAAATCAATGGCCTGCGTGTATTTTGACACACTTTGACACCCTGGATGGGTCAGACCCCGTCGCCGGCCCCGAGGCCGGAGACCACAGATGTCTCGCGCCAGCTCATGTGCCCGAACGACTATCGCTGTACCCGACCGCCTTGGACCTCAGATCACGCTGTCGTCCTCGGGCAGCTACTCCTAACGAACAGCCATTCTTGCTCGCCGGCAGTTACACGCTCGCGGTCGCCTGCAGGAGCACATCGACTACGGGCTCGATCACGGTAGCGTTCCTACCATCCGCGGGGATGTCTGCCACCGTAACCGCCAATCAGACGACGACGGTAAATTTCTGAGCCACCCGAGAATCAACAGCCTACCGATCGTGAATTACCCGATCGGTAGGCGTAACGGCGGCACCACGCCGATTTGAGCCTCACGGTCGCGTGCGCTCAACCGCGCGGCGCGACAGCAAGCGTCCGCTCCGCTGGCGGGAACAGGGATCCGCACCTCTGTCCCACAGCCCATCGATACCACCCACGGCTGAGACGTGCAGATCATCTCATCCGGCACGCTTTGGCCCCGAACTTGACGGTCCTGAACCGACGGGAGAGAATCTTGGCTCGTTTCGGTTCGAAGAAACGGAACACGGTGCAAATCCGTGGCGGGCCCGCCGCTGTATCCGGGGACGGCCGCTGCAGGGTTGAAAGACCCACCACTGACGGGGATCACCCCGGCGGGAAGGCG
>JAKAFQ010000329.1 GCA_021817875.1 Pseudomonadota bacterium | reverse complement strand
GGCCTCGAGCCACTCGCCGCTGCGCTCGCCGAAGGCATGCTGCAGCTCGCCGGCGAGCGCATCGCGCCGGAAGTCGTTCGGGAACGGCGGCGCGCCGGCGCGCAGCGCCGCGAGCTTGGCGCGCCGCTCGGCGATCAGCTTGTTCTCATCGCCGGGCTCGGCGCCGCGGCCGTCGTGGTTGTCTGTCATAGTCCGCCTGCTGGTCCGCCTACAGTCCCGCCTTGAGCGAGGCCTCCATGAACGGGTCGAGATCCCCGTCGAGCACCGCCGTGGTGTTGCCCACCTCCACCCCGGTGCGCAGATCCTTGATGCGCGACTGGTCGAGCACGTAGGAGCGGATCTGGTTGCCCCAGCTCACGTCGGACTTGGAGTCCTCGAGCACCCTGGCGGCGGCGTTGCGCTTGTTCACTTCCAGCTCGTAGAGTTTCGCCTTGAGCATCTTCATGGCCGTCGAGCGGTTCTTGTGCTGGCTGCGCTCATTCTGACACGCGACCACGATGCCGCTCGGCACGTGGGTGATGCGTACCGCGGATTCGGTCTTGTTCACGTGCTGGCCGCCGGCGCCGGAGGAACGGTACACGTCGGTCTTCAGGTCCGCCGGATTGATGTCGATCTGGATATCGTCGTCGACCTCCGGGGAGACGAAAACGGACGCGAAGGAGGTGTGCCGGCGGTTGCCGGAATCGAACGGCGATTTGCGCACCAGCCGGTGCACGCCGGTCTCGGTGCGCAGCCACCCGTAGGCGTACTCTCCCTTGACCTCGACGGTGGCGCTCTTCACCCCGGCGACCTCGCCCGGATTGGAATCGATCACTTCGCAGGTGAAGCCGCGCGCCGCGCCCCACCTCAGGTACATCCGCAGCAGCATCTGTGCCCAGTCCTGCGCCTCGGTGCCGCCGGCGCCCGCCTGGATATCGAGAAAGGCGCTGTGCGAGTCCATCTCGCCGCGGAACATGCGCTTGAGCTCGAGGTGGCGCACCGCGGACTCGAGCTGCGCGGCATCGCGCTCGATGTCCCGTACCGCGGATTCCTCGCCCTCGCTCTCGGCGAGCTCGAGCAGCTCGCCGGCGTCGAGGATGCCCTTGAGCGTGCGATCGATCTCGGAAACCGCGGCGCTCAGCTGCGCCCGTTCGCGCCCGAGCGCCTGCGCGCGTTCGGGCTGTGACCAGACGGCCGGATCCTCGAGCTCGCGGGAGACCTCTTCCAGGCGCTCTGTCTTGCGGTCGTACTCAAAGAAACCCCCGTAGGGCATCCATGCGTGCCTCGAGATCTTTGAGCTGGCGCTTGAGCGGATTGACTTCCATCGCGGGTGCCGTGGGCCGAAGGGGCTGAAGGAGCCCGCGATCCTAATCGGCCGGCGCCGGAATTTCCAGCTCTGAGGCGGGCACGGTACGTGGGCACGGTACGTGGGCGAGCCCCCCTGCCGGGACGGATCGCCGGCGGACGCCCCTCCCGCGGTGCGCCGAGGCGGTTCAGGGTTCCCCGTCGGCGCCGGAGATCAGCTGGGCGAGCTGCGCCTTGTTGTTGACACCGAGCTTGCGGTAGGAGCGCTGCACGATGTTGCGCACCGTGGCGGGTGACAGCCCGCACCGCTGGGCGATTTCCTTGCAGGCCCGACCGGTGCCGAACAGTTGCACGACTTCCTGCTCACGGCGCGTCAGGCGGTCGGCGAGCGGCCGGCTCTTGACGGTGAGCACCAGGGAATCGGAGAAGCGTCGCGCGCCGATCACCTCACCGCGCGGCTCGACGCTCACCGAGCCCTCGCGGGTCAGCTTCTGCAGCAGCCGCCAGGGCAGGCGCATGCCGTCCCACTCCGGCCAGCCGCGGGCGATCGAGTCGCTCAACTGACTGCCGCAGTGCAGCACCGTGCCATCGAGCAGCGTCAGCGCCCGGTGGCGGCCCGGCGCCAGGAACGGCTCGTGGGAGGCCCTGGCCAACGAGAGCGCGCGGTTCACCGAGCGGGACTCCGCGAGGTGAGGCATCAGGACCCTGAGCAGCGTCCGATCCCGCTGATCGAACGACGCATCGGTCGCCGAGCGATACAGCGACAGCCACTCTCCGGCCGCCGACCCGTCCTCGCGATTCACGATCGTCATCTGCCGATCGAGCCCCCAGCGGCGCACGCACTCGAGCGCGGTCCGAGAGGCGGGTTGGGCATGGCCGTCGGCCGTGGGGGATACCTGAGGGATGCCCGGTGAGGCGGCGCTCAGCGCGATGGCCTGCGAAAACTGCCGGATGACCGAGATGAGCGGTTGCATCGCCGCCGGCGGCAGCCGATACGCATGCAGGCGGTGGAAGTGAAACTGACCGTCGGCGAAACCGCCCCTGAACCAGAGGGCGGACGCGAAGCGTAACTGCTCACCCAACGCCGCCAGCGCAAGGTCTTCAAACGCGTCCGCGGAGGCGTCCTGAGCCACGCGATAGAACTGGCGCGCAACGGTCAGAACGGACCTCACGGCTGTGCCCCCGTCCGATGCCCCTTATGTTTTCTGTCCCATGAGCCCATGGTCGAGACCGTCTGCACCACGTGGTCGGATACCTCTTGCACCTTCTGGTTGTTGTTCGGCGAAGAAGCGAAACCGTGCATCGACTCCCTTGCACTCGGCACGAGGGATAAAAGATGACACTTGTCATCGATGATAATCCTCATCTCAGCCAATCGCGAGGATGCATTTGCATCCGGGCCAGTGCGTCAACTGAATCGTTACCGACCCTGGAACCGGCCGAGACAGGGATCAGAAGGTCCGGATGGCCGGACCGGGAAGGGCGTGAGAAGCATTTGCATTCTCGCGCGGCAGGGCTGCCGTGCGCATCCTGTGCAGTCGCCGGACGGTGCCGATCCGCAGTGGCACCGGCCCCGGGACGGGCTCCGGACCCAGGCGCTCCCCTGCACAAAAGGAATATCGATATGCGAAACCGACATGACCCATCGGTCACCCGACATCGAATCCATCGGCGCGCCGCGATCGGCGCGGCGGTGTTTGCCTCGGCAACGATTGCCGCCTCCGCGGCCAACCACGGGCCGACCCGGGTGTTGACCTACGCCCCGGCGAGCCTCGCCACCGCGCAAGGCGTCGCCGCGCTCTACGAGCGGATCGTCGCAGCCGCAAAAGCCGTCTGCCCACCCTACCTGCGCGGACCGACCACCTTCCTGCCCGCGCAGCGGCTCGTCCGGGAATGCCGCAAGACCGCGGTGGACAATGCCGTGCGCCAGATCGGCGACCGCCGGCTGGCTTCCATCGAAGCGCTGCGCAAGGGACGCAGCTGAGCCGCAACGGCTCCGGGGTCCGCCCGCGTCCCGGCGTGGCCGCGCGAACCGGTCTCGGCAAGAAGCTGTCCGACCCGCCAGCCGACCCGGGGGCGGCCCCGCTCGCGGCGGCGAGCGCTCGGCGCATCGCCCCGTCGGTGGCCCGCGCGCGATCGCGGTCCGGGCAGACCCCTAGGCCGGCAGCAGGTGATCGACCAGCAACTGCAGCCGTCTCTCGCCCTGGTACTCGTTCACGTCGAGCCGATAGACGAGCCGCCGCGCGCCCTCGGGCAGAGCCTGCTCGACACCCTCTGCGATGAAGTTGAACGCGATTGCATCGAAGCTCCGGCCCTGCGATGTCTCCACCCACATCTTCAGATGACGCTCCCCGACCAGGCGCGCAGTGCGTATGGTGAACACGCCGTCGAAGCATGGCTCGGGGAACGCCTGCCCCCACGGGCCGCCGGCACGCAGCGCCTCGGCGGTCTCGAGCGCAATTTCCCCGATCTCGAGCGCTCCGTCCGTCTCGATGACGTCCGCGAGCCGGCAGGCCTCCGACCAGCCCGCCACCTCCTCGTCGAAGCACCGGGCGAATGCATCGAGCCGCGAGCGCTGCAGGGTCAGGCCGGCCGCCATCGCGTGACCGCCGAACCGCTCGATCAGCCCGGGATGCCGCGCATCGAGCCCGGCCAACACGTCGCGGATGTGAACCCCGGGCACCGAGCGCGCCGAGCCGCGCAACTGCCCGTCGGCGGCGAGCGCGAAGGCGATCACCGGGCGGCGGACCCGCTCTTTGATGCGGCTCGCCACCAGGCCCACCACGCCCTGGTGCCAGCTCTCGTCGAACAGACACACCGCGTTGCGCCGCACGGCCCGCGGGCCCGGATCGCTCAAGCGCCGCACCGCCGCGAGCGCCTCGGTCTGCATTTTCGCCTCGATGGCCCGTCGCTCGCGGTTGAGCGCATCGAGACGCGCGGCGAGCGGCTGAGCCTCGACATCGGCGAGCAGGCACTGGATGCCGATCGTCATGTCATCCAGACGGCCGGCGGCATTCAACCGGGGAGCGACCGCGAACGCCAGATCCGCGGCCGTGACGCGCTCGAGGCGCCGGCCCGCCAGCTCGAGCAGCGCACGGATGCCCGGCGCGCAGCGGCCGGCGCGGATGCGCTTCAGACCCTGCGAGACCAGCACCCGGTTGTTGGCATCGAGCGGCACGAGGTCGGCCACGGTGCCGAGCGCCACCAGGTCGAGGTATTCGGCCACGCCCGGGGCGGCCGGCGGTGACAGACCCCGCGCGTCGAGCTGGCGCTTGAGGGCCGCGAGCACATAGAACGCCACCCCGACGCCCGCGAGCGCCCGGCTCGCGAAACGGCTGCCCGGCAGGTTGGGATTGACGATGACCTCGGCCTCGGGCAGCACCGTCCCGGGCAGATGGTGGTCGGTGATCAACACCCGCATGCCGAGCGAGCGCGCCTCGGCCACGCCGGCGGCACTGGAGATCCCGTTGTCCACCGTCACGATGAGCGTCGGGGCGCGGCGGGCCGCGAGGCGGACGATTTCCGGCGTGAGGCCGTAGCCGAACTCGAAGCGGTTCGGGACCAGGAAATCCACCGGAAACCCCCACGCCGACAGCGCACGCATCATCAACGCCGTGCTGGTGGCGCCGTCGGCATCGAAGTCCCCGATCACCAGGATGCGGCCCTCGGCGCGGTGCGCGAGCAGCAGCTGCACCGCCGCGCCGATGCCCTCGAGCGTACCGACGGGCGCCAGCCGCTCGAGCGAGGTGTCGAGATCGTCCCGGGAGCGCACGCCGCGCGCCCCGTACACCCGGCCCAGCACCGGGTGCACGTCGGCACCCAGGTCGAGCGGCTCACCGCGCTCGCGGCGCACCACCCGCAGCCTCACGCGAGCGCCTCCAGCGCCGCGCGTCTGCCTCGCCACAGCCGCCAGCGGTCGGCGCGGCGCAGCCTCCAGCGCCGGTCATTGGCGAGCAGCGCCAGCCGATCGGCATGTGAAAACAGCGGCTGCTTGGTGGCATGGGTGCCGACTGCCACCACGAGGATGTCGACGAGCTTACAGGCGCGCGCGATGACGTCGAGATGGC
>JAKAFQ010000328.1 GCA_021817875.1 Pseudomonadota bacterium | reverse complement strand
CGCAGCGAGGTCAGCCGCAGCACCGATCTGTATCTGCTCACGGTGGGCGAGGCGATGACGCCGGACCCGCTGGTGCTGCCGACGGATTTCGGGTTGACCGAGGCCATCGGGGCGATGAACGCCCGGGCGGTCCGGCGCGCCCCGGTCGTGGATGCCTCGGGGGCGCTGCTCGGCATGGTGACGCTGGATGACCTGCTGCCGGCTGTCGCGCGCGAACTGATGACGCTGGCTGGACTGATGGGCGCGCAGGCCGGCCGCGAAGGCCGTCACTGATGCAACGCCGCCTGCGCGGGCGGCACGTCCCCCGAGGCGGCCCGGGCCGGGCCCGGCGCCGCGTTACTGCCGGGCCGTGCTGCCGTGCAGCTGGCGGTGCCGGGCGGCGAGACTCAACAACACACCACCCTCCGGCCGGCGCTCGCGTCTGCTGCGCCGGCTGCGCAGTCCATCGAGCGCCTCGGCGACCCGGTCCGGCGTGCCGAGATCGCTCCAGCCGCATTCCGGCACGGGCAGCACGCGCAGATGCGGCTCCTGGCCCTCGAGCACGCCACGCGAGAAATCGAGTTCCGGCAGCAACGGGTAGAGCCCGGCGAGCCGCGCATTGACCTGCGCCGCCCCCGCGGCGCTCTCGAGCGCCGCACGCATGACCGCGAGGATATCCGGGCAGCGCCGCTCGAACAGCCGCACCAGCGCCGCTCCGTCCGCAGCGATGATGAACGTGTTCCACAGCGCGCCCTGATCCACGAGCGCCGCCGCGCGCGCCGGGTCCGGTTTCTCCACGAAGCGCTGCACGCCATGGTGTGCGCGCCCCGGCTCGCGGCGCGGCACGATGTATCCGAGCTGCGGGTCGGCGCTGCGCGGCTCGAGCCCGAGCAACAGCACCTCCGGCCGGTCGGCCTCCGTCGGAGCCGTCGCACGGCGCAGCGCCTGTCCGAGCTGCCACTCGTCGCGTACGTGATGGTCCGAGGGCAGCAGCACGACCCGCGCCTGCGGATCGCGCCCGAGAATGGTGAGCAGCGGCAGCAGCACTCCGCTCGCGGTGCCGCGGTTCTCCGGCTGCACGATGATGTTCTGCGGCGGCAGCCCGCTCAGCTGCCCGCGCCACCAGCGCTGGTGGCGCGCAGCGACGACCGCACAGATGCGCCGGCGATCGGCGATGCCCGCCGCGCGCTCGATGGCGTCCTGCAGCAGCGAGGGTCCGTGCTCGAGCGAGCAGAACTGTTTGGGTATGGCGAGACCGCTGCGCGTGGTGGTCAGTCCCCTCAACCGCCTGCCTTCACCAGCCGCCAGTACGATGGCCCAGACTGTGTTGGATTGATTCATGCGGCCAGCTCCCTCGGGGCGCCGTCCGGTTGCGTGACGACGCGCTCTGGTGCGGATGGAGACAGCGGGATGCGGCCAGCAGGCCGTCCCGACTGCGCGAGCTTCACGGCCCCATCATACCGGTTGCGTCACCGGCCGGGCCAGAGGGCGCGCGGGATTTTCTTCCGCGCACCGGTCGCCGGTGGGCGACATCCGGCGTCCGGCGCCGGCAACGGCAGCGGCGCTGTTGCCGGCGCACGCTCTGCCGACTTCAAGGCACAGGCAGGCTCCTGAGCGGCACCGGAGTCGCGCCCGCCGGTGGCGGCTCACCGCCCTTCGCGCCATCGCTCTGCGCCAACCCGGCCGGCGGCGTGACAACATGCACGTTCACCCGCATGGCGGCGAGTCGCTGGTACATCCTGCGCCTGCGCCACAGCGGAACCCAACCGTACACGAGCGACTCGGCCGGACGCCACAGCGCCAGCCACGCCAGGATGATCAGACCCTCATCGAGCAGCCGCGAAGTACCGTGCGCCAGCAGATGATCGAGGAGCCGGCGCGCGCTCATGCTCAGCAGGAAAATGACCGATCCACCGAGCAGCGCCCACTGCGTCAGGCGCATCTGCTCGCGCTGTTGACGGCGGGTCGAGGCGACGAGCCGCTGGTAGTAGCGCGCCACGGCGCTGCGCAGATCCTCCGCCAGGGCCGCGCCCTCGCTGGCATGCACGCTCAGGCGCCAACGGCCGGCATCGCGCCGGTCGCTGAACTCCTCCTCGATGAACTCCGCGGCGTCACGGTCGAGGTCCCGGTCCCAGAAAGGCGACGGATCGAGCAGGTTGAACATCTGCGCCAGGTTGCGCACATGGATGCTCACGGTGGCCGTACGCCCTTCGTGCCGCCGCCGGCGACGTCTCGAAGCGAAGCGCAGCGCGTTCATGGCCTTCGCCGCCGCATGCGTCCCTAACCCGCGCCGGTACGCAGCCGGGCGCGCACCTCGGCCACCGTGCGGGTGTTGAGCACGTCCTGCCTGCGAGCCCATCCGCGGCGCGCCTGTCGGATGGCGCCGTCGAGATTCAGCAGCTGATCGGCCGAGTGCGCATCGCTCGCCAGCGACAGCGTGACGCCGCGCTCGATCGCGGCCTGGATGCGGCTGTCCGTCAGGTCGAGCCGCAGCGGCTGGCCGTTCACTTCGAGACAGCCGCCGCGGGCGCGCACCGCATCGAGCACCTTCTCGAAGTCGAAGGCATACGCGTCGCGCTCACCGATCAGCCGGCCGCTCGGATGGGCCAGCACCGCGGCCCGAGGCCTCTCGAGCGCGCGCAGGATGCGTGTCGTCTGTTGGGTCTCGGAGAGCCCGAAGTGATCGTGTACGGCCACCACCACCACATCGAGACGCGCGAGCACGGCGTCGGGCAAGGCGAGCCGGCCGTCCTGCAGGATGTCGACTTCCGCTCCCTTGAGAATCGTAAAGCCGCGCAGGGTCTCGTTGAGGGCGTCGATCGCCTCGCCCTGCCGTGCCAGCCGCCCGGCGTCGAGCCCGTGGACGATGCCGAGATGCCTGCTGTGGTCGGTGATCGCGATGTAGGACAGATTCAGTGCCCGCGCCGCGGCGACCATCCGTTCGAGCGAGTCGGCGCCGTCCGAGGCGTTGGTGTGCACGTGCAGATCGCCCTTCAGATCGGCGCGCTCGATCAGCACCGGCAGTGCATCGCGGCCCGCCGCCTCGATCTCGCCCCGGTCCTCGCGCAGCTCCGGTGGAATGAAGGTGAGACCCAGGGCGCGGTACAGACCCTCTTCCGTCTCTCCCGCCAGGCGCCGCGTGCCCTCGAACAGGCCGTACTCGCTGAGCTTCCAGCCGCGCTCGCGCGCCAGGCGCCGGGTGCGGATGTTGTGATCCTTGCTGCCGGTGAAATAGTGCAGCGCCGCTCCGAAGCTGCGCGGCGCAACCACCCGGACATCGACCTGCAGACCGTTGCGCAGGATGCCGCTCGCCCGCGTGGTGCCGGAGCTCGAGAGCTCGCGCAGATCGGCGTAGCGCCCGAGCGCCGCCAGCCGCTTCGCGCCGGGCGAGGCGCACACCAGCACATCCAGATCGCCGACGGTATCGCGGCCCCGGCGATAGCTGCCCGCGATGTCGACGCGCGAGACCCCGGGGAGCGAGCGCAGATACTCGCGCAGCGGCCGCGCATACTGCGCCGCCACCGACCACGGCAGGCGGGCGGGCGGACCCGGCGTGCGCTTCGCGAGCGCGGCCTGCAGCCGCGCCTCGATCCCCGGCCCGAACCCCGGCACGGTGGTGAGCCGGCCGGCGGCGATGGCGCGCGCGAGATCCTCCCGGCTCTTCACCCCGAGCAGTCTCATCAGCGCCCGGACCCGCACCGGCCCGAGTCCGGGCAGACGCAGCAGCTCACGGGTCTCGGCCGGCACCTCGCGGCGCAGCGTCTCGAGCGCCCGCACGTGCCCGGTGTCGATGAGCTCGGCGATCTTGCCGGCGAGATCGGCGCCGATGCCGGGAATCGCGTCGTACTCGCGCACGCCATGCATCTCGGCGAGCTCCCGCGGGAAACTGCGCACGATCCGCGCCGCGCGCCGGTAGGCGCGGATGCGGAACGGATTCTCGCCCTCGATCGCGAGCAGCTCGCCGATCTCATCGAAGGCATCGGCGATGTCGCTGTTATGAATGCCCATGATCGTGTGCCGGACGCGCCGCGGCGGTCCGCGCCGGGTGGAAGCACTCCCCGCCGCGGGTGGCGAGCGCCTCGTACTGCCGATACCGTTCGGTGACCACCTGCTGCGCCTGCGCGAGCAGCGCCGCGGCGGTCCGCGGATCGGTCTCGCTGAGCCCGCGGTAGCGCAGCTCCCGGTAGGCATAGTCCCGGAAGGGAATCGTCGGTCGCCGGGAATCGAGCTGGAACGGCCGCTCGCCCACCGCGCGCATCGCCGGGTTGAACCGGAACAGCGGCCAGTGGCCGCTCGCGGCCGCCAGGCGCTGCTGGCGCAGGCCGTAGCGCAGATCGAAGCCGTGCGCGATGCAGTGGCTGTAGGCGAGGATGAGCGAGGTTCCGGGGTAGGCCTCCGCCTCGCGGAAGGCGCGCAACGTCTGCTGCGGATTGGCACCCATCGCGACCTGAGCGACGTAGACGTTGCCGTAGGCGATCGCCTGCAGCGCCAGCTCGCGCCGCGCGGTGCGCTTGCCCGCCGCGGCGAACCGCGCCACCGCTCCGAGCGGTGTCGCCTTCGAGGCCTGGCCGCCGGTGTTGGAATACACTTCGGTGTCGAGCACCAGGATGTTCACGTCCCGGCCGCTCGCGAGCACGTGATCGAGACCCGCCGAGCCGATGTCGTAGGCCCAGCCGTCCCCGCCCACGATCCAGATGCTGCGGCGCACGAGCTGGTCGGCGAGCGACAGCAGCTCCCGCGCCCGCTCGTCCTCGAGCGCCCCGAGCCTCGCCTTCAGCGCCCGCACCCGCTCGCGCTGCGCGCGCAGCTCCGACTCGCGGATCTGCGGCGCAGCGAGGATCGCGCTCACGAGCGCCTCGCCGAGCAGCGGCGCGAGCTCGCGCAGCAGCGCCTTCGCCTGGCCGAGCTGCTGGTCGGCGGCGAGCCGGAAGCCCAGTCCGAATTCCGCGTTGTCCTCGAACAGGGAGTTCGACCAGGCCGGCCCGCGGCCCTCGGCATCCCGCGTCCAGGGCGTCACCGGCAGGTTGCCTCCATAGATCGACGAGCAGCCGGTGGCGTTGGCGATCTGCGCTCGGTCGCCGAACAGCTGCGAGAGCAGCTTCAGGTACGGCGTCTCGCCGCAGCCGGCGCAGGCCCCGGAGAACTCGAACAGGGGTTTGAGGAACTGCACGCCGCGCACGGTCGCGAAGTCGACCCGCGAGCGATCGTTCAGCGCGAGCGACTCGAAAAACGCGATGTTGGCGCGCTGCATCTCGAGCAGTGGCATCTTGTCCGTGAGCCGGATCGCCGGCTGGGCGGCCTCGGCGCCGGCGGCATCCCCCGGCTCGCGGCCCGCCGCGGCCGGGCAGGCCTCGAGGCACAGGCCGCAGCCCGTGCAGTC
>JAKAFQ010000327.1 GCA_021817875.1 Pseudomonadota bacterium | reverse complement strand
GATGTTCGTGATCCAGAGGGTCCTCGAGGCGAACGGCCGGTTCACGCTGGTGGACCAGAACCGCGTCATCAGCCCACATCCTCATTTCCGGCTGTTCGGCACCGCGAACACGCTCGGGCTCGGCGATGCCACCGGGCTGTATCAGGGCACGCAGCAGATCAACCAGGGACAGATGGACCGCTGGTCGATCCTGACGACGCTCAATTACCTCGATCACGACGCGGAGGCCGCCATCGTGCTCGCCAAGGCGGCGGCGTTCGATACCGATGCCGGCCGCCGCATGATCATGGCGATGGTACGTGTCGCCGACATGACCCGTAACGCGTTCATCAACGGCGATCTGTCGACGGTGATGAGCCCGCGGACCGTGATTACCTGGGCGGAAAACACCCAGATTTTTCGCGACGTCGGCCTGGCGTTCCGCATGACGTTCCTGAACAAGTGCGACGAGTCGGAGCGGGCGACTGTGGCCGAGTTCTTTCAGAAAGCCTTCGACGCCGAGCTGCCTGAAAGCGCCGCGCGCGTCATGGTCGTCTGATTCCGGACCTCGATCCTGTGTCCGAGCGCCAGGCGCCAACCGATCAGATCAAGCGCCTGCTCGCGCAGTCGGTACGCGCCCTCGGCGCCAGCCAGGCGGTCACGATCGCGTTCGGCCGCTCCCGAGAGGATACCGGCCCCGGCACGCTGAGCCTGCCTGAGCCGCGGCAACCGCTCGACCACGCCGAACTGGCCCGCCTGCGGGGCCATGCCGACCGGCTCGCGCTGCATCTGGCGCATCACGATGCCGAGTTGCACGAGGTGGGCCGGCCATCCGAGCCGCGGGCGCGCGCCCTGTATGACGCGCTCGAGGAACTGCGCTGCCAGGCGCTCGGCGCCCGAGTGCTTCCGGGAGTCGCGCGCAATCTGATGGCCGCGCTTGCCGACGACCTGACACGAACTCAAACCAACCGTACCACAGGTGGCCAGGAGGACACGGAGCGGATCGAGGCGCTCGTGCTGCTGATCCGCGAACGCCTGACCGGGGCCGCACCGCCGAGCGCCGCTGCTGCGCCGCTCGAACGCTGGCGCGATGAGCTGCTGGAGTGCGCCGGAGCGAGCATCGCGCGCATGCCGGCGGTCCTGACTGACCAGGAGGCGTTTGCGCGGCTCAGTCACGCTCTGCTGCGCGATCTTCGATTCGCATGCGACACGGTGGCGCCAGCAGGCAGCCCGGGTGGAACGGCGCAGCCGCGGGTTTTGGAACCGCGGGCGATCGCCACGGAGCATTGCAGCGCACCGATGACCATCGCGCCGGACGACCCCCGTCGGTCGCGCGACGAGACGGTGCCCGCGGAAGCGGCTGCGGCCCCGGTGGCCGTGCGGGCAGCCGCCGAGCCGCACAGCGCGGGAACCCCTGAGCGCAGGGAGCGCCGCGCGGCGCTGTTCCGGGTGGCCGCCGAGCCGCCCGCGGCGGACTTCGACTACCGGATCTACAGCCGCGCGTACGACGAGATCCTGCTCCCGGAGCGCGCCTGCGAGCCCGGCGAGCTCGAGCGACTCACGGCGATGCTGCGCCACCAGGCACAACCGCTCGAGGCGGGACTGGTCCGACTCGCGAATCGACTGGAGCGGCTGCTGCGCGCACAACAGCGGCGCCGGTGGCGCTTCGACCGGGACGAGGGCGTGCTCGACGCCGCACGGCTGACCCGCGTGATCGTCGATCCCTGCATGCCGCTCGTCTACAAGGACGAGGAGGACCTGGATTGCAACGATACGGTCGTGACTCTGTTGCTCGACAATTCCGGCTCGATGCGCGGTCGGCCGATCCTGATGACCGCATTGTGCGCGGACCTCATCTGTCGCACACTCGAGCGCTGCGCGATCAAGGTGGAAATTCTCGGCTACACCACCCGGGAATGGAACGGGGGCCGCTCGCGCGACGCCTGGTTGCACGCCGGCTGTCCCCAGCGGCCCGGTCGCTTGAGCGACTTGCGACACGTCATCTACAAGACGGCCGACTCCCCATGGCGGCGGGCGCGCAACAACCTGGGACTGATGCTGCGTGACGAGCTGCTCAAGGAGAACATTGACGGCGAGGCGCTGCTGTGGGCGCACGGCCGATTGTTGCAGCGACGCGAGCGGCGCCGGATTCTTCTCGTGATCAGCGACGGGGTCCCGCTCGATGAAGCGACCCTGTCGGAGAACTCACACGACTTCCTGGAGCGGCATCTGCGCAGCGTCATCGAGTCGATCGAATGCCACTCACCGGTGGAGCTCGTGGCGATCGGCGTCGGACACGACGTCACTCATTTCTACACCCGAGCAACGGTGATCCGGACGGTCGACGAACTCGGCGCAGCCCTCATCGGCAAGCTTACCGAACTGTTCAGCCCGGGGCCGACGCCCGGGCGCGCAGTCCGGCGGAATCCGACGAGGCCGGGATCATCCCGCGCAAGCCGGCCTTCCGGGGCGTGGCGTTCGCCGACTCCCAGTCCACGGAGAGCGTAGCGCCGGGCACCCGCCTGCCCGCGCATCTCGCGGCCGGCCCGGGCCTCCCGCGAGCGGGTTGACGGATGTCCTGCGACCGATTGCCGCGGAGCCAACGCGCCGTGTAGCATCCGCTGATGGAATTCAACCTCGGACCGCTGTTCCCGTTGCTCAACCGCGAGCGCTCGGCCGGACGGGCGATGGCGCTCGGGATCCTGCTCGACACCGCCGGGTCGACCTATGCCAGGCCCGGGGCCCTGCTGCTGATTGCCCAGGATGGCGAGTATGCCGGGCTGATTTCGGGCGGCTGTCTGGAAGGAGATCTCGCCGAACACGCCCGTGCGGTCATCGATTCCGGCGAGGCGCGGCGGGTCAACTACGATCTGCGTAATCCGGATGATCTGGTATGGGGTCTGGGCTCGGGCTGCGAGGGCGCCATGCACATCCTGTTGGTGCGTGTCGGACCCGTCGAGCACTGGCAGCCGCTGGCGCATCTGTCGGCGGCGTTCTCGGCCGGCACGCCGACCGCGGTCGGCATCGTCACGGAATCCCGGGACGCGAAGCTGCCGACCGGTGCCTGCCTGCTGCCCGACGCCGCCGCGAGCCCGCTCCTCCCCGGGCTGGAACGACGGATTTTCGATGCGGCGGGCCAGGCGCCCGCTCCCGGCTGGTTCGAAGACCCCGGCCGCTGCCGGGTGTTTCTGCTGCCGCTCATCATGCCGCCGCGACTGTTGCTGCTCGGCGCGGGCCCCGACGCGCGGCCGGTGTGTCAATTCGCTGCGCAACTGTACTGGCAGGTGACGCTCGCGGATCATCGGCCCGCCTTTGCGGTCGCCACCCGGTTTCCGGCGGCTGAGCGGCTCGTCATCGTCCGTCCGGAAGCGCTGTCGGAGTCGCTGGATCTGTCGCGATTCCACGCGGCCGTGGTGATGAGTCACCACCTGGAATCAGACAGAGAGTACCTGCGGGCGCTGGCGCGCAGCGAACTGCCTTATGTCGGACTGCTCGGCCCTGCGGCGCGCAGAGACAAACTCCTGGCGCAACTGGGCGCCGATGCGCAGCGCCTGCGCACCCGGTTGCATGCGCCAGTCGGGCTGGATCTGGGCGGGCGTGCTCCGCCAGCCATCGCGCTCAGCATCGTGGCCGAGATTCTGGAATTTCTCCAGGGCCGCTCGGGCGGCGCCGTTTCCTCCGGCCGTGAGGCAGGCTGAACCGCCCGACCACACCGGGACCCGCGGGCGAGCGGCCTCGCGCCGCGGTCGTGGCGCAAGCGCCGATATCGAACTGCACGCCCTGGTGCTCGCGGCCGGTGCCGCGAGTCGTTTCGGCGGGTTGAAACAACTGGTGACCCTCGAGGGTCGACCACTGCTGTGTGGCATTACCGAGCGCGCGACCGAGGTCGCCGATCGGACGTGGGTGGTACTCGGGGCCAGGGCGGCTGAAATCGCGCCGGTGCTGGCAGAATACCCGGTTTCGGTGCTCGTCAATCCGCTGTGGTCCGAGGGGCTCGCCAGTTCGATTCGAACCGGCATCGCCCACCTGCCGCCCGCATGCGGCGCCGTCCTGTTACTGCTGGCCGACCAGGCCCGGGTCTGCGGCGAGGACCTGCGGCGACTGGCATCGACGTGGAGGCGCCGGTCTCAGGGTATTGCCGCGGCCCAGCACGGGACCGTGGTGGGAGTGCCGGCAATCTTTCCCCGGGTGCTGTTTGCGGAGCTTTCGCAACTGACAGGTGACGTCGGTGCCCGGGGCCTCATCGCGCGGCATGCGAGCCAGGTCACGACCGTACCCATGCCCAATGCCGCCTTCGACCTGGATACCCCGGCGGACCTGGCGTCCCTGAGGGACGGTACCGGGCCTGAGGGGCATTCGAGGTGAAAACACCCGGCGCGGCTTCAGCCTGACGCGTGCGGCAGACCGATCGATCGTGCTCGGGCTGACGAGGATCGGACCGTGGCCAGCGTGAGCACGCAGTCCACCCGTGTCCGTCGATCATCCGGATATCGGCTGTGAGTCGAACCGGGGGGCAGAGGCGGCATCTGGCTCACAAGCCTCTGATTCATATCGCGATAATCAGCATGGGTGAAACGCGCCGGCAAGCCGGTGCACGCTGATCGGGGGTGGTGGAGCCAGGCGGGATCGAACCGCCGACCTCTTGCATGCCATGCAAGCGCTCTCCCAGCTGAGCTATGGCCCCACGGCGGAGGGCGCGAAGGTACGTAAGGCGCGCCGCGCTGTCAAGATATGGGAACAGTATCCGCGACATGCCTCCAGGCGACCCATTCGCATCAGGGAAGCCGCAAAGCGGTCGGAATCAACCAGCAGAAGCGCCGCCCAGTGCCGCCTCCAGTCGCGCGAGTGTGCGCTGCCGTCCCAGCAGCTCCAGCGTCAGGTCGATCGGCGGTGAGACCGCCGTACCGGTGACGGCCACCCGCAGCGGCTGGGCCACCTTGCCGAGCCCCGCTCCGAGCGTCGTGGCCAGCTCATGCAGCGCCGCATGGATCCCGGGCGCCGTCCAATCCGGCAGCGCCACGAGGCGCTCGCGCACCTTCGCGAGCATCCCGAGTCCCTCGCCCGAGAGATGCCGCGCCGCCGCCTTCGGCTCGATGTCCACCGTCTCGGTGAAGAAAAACCGGCTGTTCTGCGCCATTTCCTGCAACGTCTTGGCGCGCTCCCGCTGCGAAACGATGATGCCTTCGAGCAACCGCTGATCATCGCTATCGAGCCCCAGGCGGCGCAGCTGCGCGCGCAGGTAAGGCACCAGGGCCGCCGGCTGCGCCCGCATCATGTGCTGCTGGTTGAGCCACAGAAGCTTGTCGGGATTGAACGCCGAGGCAGCCTTGCCGACATCCCTGATGTCGAAGGCCGCGATCATTTCCTCGCGCGTGAAGACTT
>JAKAFQ010000326.1 GCA_021817875.1 Pseudomonadota bacterium | reverse complement strand
CGCAGCGTCCGGCGCAGGGGGCGGCTCGGCCGGCGCCGGTGGTTGCGCGGCGGGCGGGGCGCTCTGCACGGCAGCCGGCGCACCGCCGCTCCCGGCCGTGCGCACCGTGGCCACCACATCGCCCGCGGACACCTTGCCGCCCTTGGCGACGTGGATCTTCTCGACCACGCCCGCGGCGGTCGAGGGCACGTCCATGGTGGCCTTTTCGGTCTCGAGGGTGACCAGCGGCCCGTCCACCTCGATGCGCTCGCCGATACTCACGAGCACGTCGATCACGGCAACGTCTTTGAAATTGCCCATGTCGGGCACGCGCACTTCAACGAGGCTGTCTGCCGCGCTCATCGGGATGGCTTTCAGAACTCAGGCTTTCCAGGGAACGGGCTTGTCGGGATCGACCCCGAGGTGCTTCAGGGCGGCGCCCACTGCGGTGGCATCGAGCTTGCCGTCATCGGCGAGCGCCTTCAGCGCCGCGGCCACGATGTGGCCCCGGTCGACCTCGAAATGCCGCCGCAGCGCTGCGCGCGAGTCCGAGCGGCCGTAGCCGTCCGTGCCGAGGCAGATGTAGGCCCCGGGCATCCATTGGCGGATCTGGTCCGGCACGGTGCGCACGTAATCGGTTGCCGCGACGAACGGGCCGCGTGCGGCCTCGAAACACTGCCGCACGTAGGGCTCGCGGGCGTGCTCGCCCGGATGCAGCCGGTTCCAGCGCTCGCACTCGAGGGCTTCGCGCCGCAGCTCGCTGAAGCTCGTGACCGAGAAGACCTCCGTGCGCACGCCATACTCGCTCTCGAGCGTCGCGGCGGCCGCGAGGCACTCGCGCAGGATGGTTCCGGAGCCGAGCAGCGTCGCGCGCAGCTTGCCCTTGCCGGTGGCCGCGCGCACGCGGTAGGCGCCCTTGAGAATTCCCGCCTCGGCGCCCTGCGGCAGGGCCGGCTGCGGGTAATTCTCGTTCATCACGGTGATGTAGTAGAAGATGTTTTCCTGCTCGACGTACATCCGCCGCATGCCGTCCTGGATGATCACGGCGAGCTCGTAGCCGAAAGTCGGATCGTAGGCCACGCAGTTCGGCACGGTGGTGGCGACCAGCTGGCTGTGTCCGTCCTGGTGCTGCAGGCCCTCGCCGGCGAGAGTGGTGCGTCCTGCCGTGGCGCCGAGCAGGAAGCCGCGCACCTGCTGGTCACCGGCGGCCCAGATGAAGTCCCCGACCCGCTGGAAGCCGAACATCGAGTAGAAGATGTAGAACGGCACCATGTTGATGCCGTGATTGCTGTAGGCCGTGCCGGCGGCGATCCACGAGCACAGCGCGCCGGCCTCGTTGATGCCCTCCTCGAGGATCTGGCCCTTCTTGTCCTCGCGGTAGGACATCAGCGTGTCGGCGTCCTGCGGCGTATACAGCTGTCCGACCGAGGAATAGATGCCGATCTGGCGGAACAGTCCTTCCATGCCGAAGGTGCGCGCCTCGTCCGGCACGATCGGCACGATGTTGCGGCCGATCGCCTTGTCCTTGAGCAGCGTCGTCAGGATGCGCACGAACGCCATGGTCGTGGAGATCTCCCGATCCCCCGTGCCCTCGAGCACCGCCGAGAACGCCTCGAGCGGCGGCACGGCGAGCGGCGGAGCCTGCCGGCGCCGCGCGGGCAGATAGCCGCCGAGGCGCTTGCGCTGGCCGTGCAGGTAGCGGGCCTCCTCGGAGTCCTCCGGCGGCTTGCGGAACGGCAGCCGCGCGATCTCCTCGTCGGAGATGGGAATGTGGAAGCGGTCGCGGAAGGCGCGCAGATCTTCTTCCGAGAGCTTCTTCTGCTGGTGCGCGACCATCTGCCCCTCGCCGCCCTTGCCGAGCCCGAAGCCCTTGACGGTCTTGGCGAGAATGACCGTGGGCTGGCCCTTGTGGCTGACGGCGGCCGCATAGGCGGCGTAGACCTTGCGGTGATCGTGGCCGCCGCGGTTCAGGCGCCAGATCTCCTCATCGGACATGTTGGCCACCATGGCCTTGAGCTCCGGGTACTTGCCGAAGAAGTACTCGCGGGTGTACGCGCCGCCCTTGGCCTTGAAGTTCTGGTACTCGCCGTCGACGCACTCCTCCATCAGCCGCCGCAGCAGCCCCTGGGTGTCGCGGGCGAGCAGCGGATCCCAGCGCGATCCCCACAACACCTTGATGACATTCCAACCGGCGCCGAGAAAGGCCGCCTCGAGCTCCTGGATGATCTTGCCGTTGCCGCGCACCGGCCCGTCGAGCCGCTGCAGGTTGCAGTTGATGACGAACACGAGGTTGTCGAGGCCTTCGCGCACCGGCATGGTGAGCGCGCCCATCGACTCCGGCTCGTCCATCTCGCCGTCGCCGAGAAACGCCCACACCTTGCGATCGGAGGATGCGATCTGCCCGCGATGCTCGAGGTAGCGGATGAAACGCGCCTGGAAGATGGCCTGCATGGGGCCGAGCCCCATCGAGACCGTCGGAAACTGCCAGAAATCCGGCATCAGCCACGGATGCGGGTAGGACGAGAGCCCCTCGCCCGGACCGCCGGCCTCCTGGCGGAAATGCTGCAGCTGGCTCTCGCTGAAGCGCCCCTCGAGATAGGCGCGCGCGTAGATGCCGGGCGAGGAGTGACCCTGCAGGAACACCAGGTCCCCGGGGTGCTCGGCGCTCGGGGCGCGCCAGAAGTGGTTGAAACCGACCTCGTAGAGCGTCGCCGAGGAGGCGTAGCTCGCCAGGTGTCCGCCGTATTCGGAGGACTTGCGGTTGGCCGCCACCACCATGGCGAGCGCGTTCCAACGGATGTAGGACTCGATGCGTTTCTCGAGCGCGCGGTTGCCCGGATACACCGGCTCGCGGCCCGGGGGAATGCTGTTGACGTAGGCGGTGTTGGCCTTGAACGGCAGGTAGGCGCCGCTGCGGCGCGTGTAATCGATGAGCCGCTCGAGGAGGAAGTGCGCCCGCAGCGGCCCGTGGATCTTCAGCACCGAGTCGATCGACTCGAGCCACTCCTGGGTTTCAACCGGATCGATGTCTGAGAGCTTTGGCGGTTCGGTCATGCGGTCTCACGCTCGTCGGTCGAGCCCGCGCACCCGGCGCGCGGGGCCTTCGTCACTCTGCTGCCGGCCGGAGCGCGCCTGACGCGTCCGGTGCCGCTCGCAGCCGCCCGGACCCGCTTCGCCCTTCCTGCCGGGACCCTGGGCCGAGGCGCGCTCCTCAACTGCGCGCCCCGCGCATATCAGTATCGCCACCGCGGCGGCATCGGCCGGTTCCTCCAGGGGGCGCCTTCGCGCCAGCGCCCGGATCGGACAGGCTGCCCGGATCTGCGGCGCATGGACCTGAAGCGAAAGGCTCGGGCCGAATGGAGTAGGATGCGCCGCCAGCATCCCTTGCGAGCGAAAGTCGCCTGTCAATGAGCCGCGCAATAATCCGGGTTTCATCCGCGATGGTCAAGCAAGGATCGGGACCGATGGGCCCGGCGCGCCGTCCTGTTGGGCTGCTGCCCGCGCTGCACGCCCGTGAAATCGCGCGCCCGCGCCCGCAGGCCGACCTCGACACCCTCATTGTGGCGAGGCCGGAATCTGCCGCAAGAGAGACCCGGGCGGCGCACCGCGCGGCCACCGCGGCGCTCAACACCGACATCACCGGCTTCGGCGTGCGCCTCTGGCGGGAGCGCCCCTTGAGACAGAACGCTGCGAATCCCCGGGGAGCAGGCGCGTGAGCGCGAGCCCGGCCTCGATCACGCTGCGCCGTCCGGACGACATGCACCTGCACCTGCGTGATGCAGCGGCGATGCGCGCGGTGCTGCCGTTCAGCACGGCGCGGTTCGCCCGCGCGCTCATCATGCCCAACCTGAAACCCGCGGTGGCCACCACGGAACAGGCGCTCGCCTACCGCCGGCGCATCCTCGAAGCGCTGCCCGCGGACGCGCGCTTCGAACCCCTGATGAGCCTGTATCTGACCGACCAGACCGATCCCGACGAGGCCGATCGTGCCCGGGCGAGCGGCTGCATCCTCGGCTTCAAGCTGTATCCGGCCGGCGCGACCACCCATTCGGACGCCGGGGTCACGGACATCCGGCGCGTCGATGCGGTGCTCGAGCGAATGGAGCAGACCGGGCTCGTGCTGCAGGTGCACGGCGAGGTCACCGATCCGAGCGTCGATGTCTTCGAGCGCGAAGCGGTGTTCATCGAGCGGGTGCTCGCGCCGCTCGCGGCGCGGTTCCCACGGCTGCGCATCGTGTTCGAGCACATCACCACCCGGGCCGCGGTGCAGTTCGTGCGCTCGGCGCGCGAAGGCATCGCCGCCACCGTGACTCCGCAGCACCTGCTGCTGAACCGCAATGCGCTGTTCGCCGGTGGCCTGCGTCCGCACCACTACTGTCTGCCGCTGCTCAAGTCAGAGGCCGACCGCCGGGCGCTGCTCGAAGCGCTCGCGAGCGGCAGCCCGCGCTTTTTTCTCGGCACCGACAGCGCCCCGCACGGGCGTGCCGCGAAGGAAACGGCCTGCGGCTGCGCGGGGATCTTCTCGGCCCACGCGGCCCTCGAGCTGTACGCCGAGGTCTTCGAGACCCTGGGCGCGCTCGATCGGCTCGAGGCGTTCGCCTGCGGGCACGGCGCGGATTTCTACGGGCTGCCGCGCAACGACGGCCGGATCCGCCTGGTCAGGACGCCGTGGCAGGTCCCGCCGTCCTATCCGTTCGCCGATGACGCACTGGTGCCGCTGCGCGCCGGGGAGTGCATCGGCTGGCAGGTGGCGCAGCCATGAGCACACTGAACCCGGGCGAGATGCCGCCAAGCACGATGGGCCCGATGGCGAGCCGCTTCCGCGGCTACCTGCCGGTGGTCGTGGACGTCGAGACCGGCGGATTCAACGCCGAGACCGATGCGCTGCTCGAGATCGCCGCCGTGATGATCGAGATCGACGCCGAAGGGGTGCTCAGGCGCGGCGTCACCCACAACTATCACGTCAAGCCTTTCGAGGGCGCGAGGATCGAGCCGGCCGCCCTGCAGGTCAACGGCATCGATCCGTATCATCCGCTGCGACCGGCGCTGCCCGAACGCGACGCCCTGCAGCGCATCTTCCGGGAGATCCGCCACGCCATGAAGGCCTACGAGTGCCGCCGCGCCATCCTCGTCGGCCACAATGCGGCTTTCGACCTGGGTTTTCTCAACGCCACGGTCAAGCGCTCGGACATCAAGCGCAACCCCTTCCATCCCTTTTCCTGCTTCGATACCGCGACGCTCGCCGGGGCCGCCCTGGGCCAGACGGTGCTCGCCAAGGCGGCGGTGGTCGCCGGATTCGACTGGGACAAGGCGAGCGCGCACTCGGCGCACTATGACGCCGAGCGCACCGCGGAGCTGTTCTGCCTGGTGTGCAACCGGCTGCGCAGATCGGAA
>JAKAFQ010000325.1 GCA_021817875.1 Pseudomonadota bacterium | reverse complement strand
GTGTCCTTCGGCGAAGAACGTCGAGAAGCACGAGAAGCAGGTGTCCAGCGGGTCGCGGCGGATGTGAATGATCTTCGCCTGCGGCAGCATCAGGGGAATCCAGCCGGCCACCTCGTAGTTGCCGGGCATCTTGTCGATGGCGAACCGGGTGCGCAGGCCCGGCGACCAGACGGCCGAGAGATACTGCGCCCCGAGGGCACGGACCCGCTCGAGCCAGGCGGGGCGGTCGCCCTCGGGGGGCGTGTGCAGCTGGGCGGCATGCAGCATCCGGGTGAGCGTCGGCAACTCGCCGCACCCCTGGATCTGCGGATGGCTGGCGAGGATCTGCTCGAGCAGCGTGGTGCCCGAGCGCGGCATGCCGATGATGAAGATCGGGACGCGATCGGGCGTCGGTTCGCCCGGTCCCGGCGGCTCGGCGGCCGCGAAGATCCCGGGCTCGATGGCGGCCACGGCGTGGTCGAGGAGCTGTTCCGCGGCCCGCTCATCCCAGGGATGCTGCGCGTAGTACAAGCGGTTGCCATCGGCGTACGCCTCGAAGGCGAGATCGAATTCGCCGAGCCGCTCGGCGAGCTTGCCCATGGCGAAGGCGAGATAAATCTGCTGCGTGACGGCGCGGGACCGGCGCGTCTGATAGGCGGCGCGCAGCTGCCCGACCCACGCGGTGTCGAGATGGGCCTTGCGCTGCTCGACCCGGAACAGATGGGCGGTGCCGTTCGCCGGGTCGGCGGCGAGCGCGGCGATCATGTTGCGTTCGGCGCCGGCCTCATCGTTTTCGAGCACGCACAGCTGCGCGCGCAGCGCGTGTGCCTCGGAGGAGTCGGGCTCGAGGCGGATCGCCTCGTCGAGGCAGGCTCGCGCCTCGGCGCGGCGATGCTGCAGGATGCAGACCACTGCGAGGTTCTGGCGGGCGCCGGGCAGGCGCGGATCGAGCTCGAGCGCGCGCCGCAGCAGCACGCCGGCTTCCTCGACTCGCCCGTGCCGGGTGAGCAGCGCCCCGAGGCTGTTCAAGGCCCGGGCATGGGCGGGGGCGAGCAGGATGGCGCGCGACAGATACCGCGCCGCCTCGTCGGTGCGCTCGCGCTCGAGGCACAGGATGCCGAGGTTGTAATGCGCCTCCGCGTGGCGCGGATCGTGCGCGAGAGCCGTGCTCCAGAACCGCTCGGCGTCCTCGGCGAGGCCCAGGGCGTATGCCGCGGCCGCGCTCAGGTGCCACAGCTCGGCGTTGCCGGGGTCGGCACGCAGGGCGGCGCCCGCCCGGTGCAGTGCGTCCGGATAGCGGCCCTGGCGGTGCAGTTCCAGCACCTGCGAGGCGGGATCGGCGGTGCGGGCCGGGACGGGCGGCGCGGCGGCGGGCGGGGTCTGCGCACGGGAGGCGGTGGGCATGGCGGTCGGGCGCGGGTGGGCTAGATGTATTTGAACAGTGTCAGGGACATCATCGAGGCGTAGGAGGACTGCGCCGCCTGCAGTGCGAGCTCCTCGGTGGACAGCTGGGTGGTGGCCTGGGCGTAGTCCACGTTCGAGAGTTGCGAGACGGTGGTCTGGTAGTCGGTCTGCTGGCTCTGCGCGCTCGTCTGGGCGGCGCTGACGGCATTGATGCGCGCCCCGACCGAGGCCTGCACGTTGTCGAGCTGATTGACGGCGGCGTCGATCTGCTCGAGGCCCTGGTTGAGCTGGGTGGTGATCTGCGCGGAATTCAGCGTGGTGGAACTCAGGGTCGAGATCAGGCCGGAGAGGGTCGAGAACACGCTGGCGGTGCCGGCGGGGGCGACCGTGAAGGAGTCGCCGCTGTTCGGGGTGCCGTTCAGGGTCACCTGGATGCCGTTGAAGGCGAGGGTGCTCGGGGTCCCGGAGCTGCTCGAGAGGGTGCCGGAGGCCACCTGGGCGCCGGTTGTCTGGTCGGTGACCGTGTACTGACCGGCGCTGCCGATGGAAATGAGGTACGGGTCGGCGACCCACTGGGACGGGTTGGTGACGGTGCCGGGGCCGATGGAGGCCGAGCCGGTGTTGCCGGCCGAGGCCGCCGTGGTGAACGTGCCGTTGCCGGCCGGGATGTTCATGAACACCGAGCTGCCGGTATCGCCGGTGGAGATGCTCTGCTCGGCGCTGAGCTGCACGCGGCTCACCTGGTTCGCGCCGGCGTAGCTCACCGAGTTGCCGTTCTGCGCGAAGGGCTGGGTGCCGGAGGCGTAGCCGCTGAACAGGTAATTGCCCTGCGCGTCCTGGCGATTGGCGATCGCGACCAGCTGCTGCAGCTGCTGCTCGAGCTGGGTGGCGAGATTCTGCCGGTCGCTCGCGTTCAGCGTCGCATTGTTGGCCTGGATGGCGGTATCGCGGGCGCTCTGCAGCAGGTTGGTCGCGTCGGTGAGCGCCTGCGCCTCGAGGTTCAGGCTGGTGTTGGCGAGAGTGCCGTTGGTGACATATTGACCGGAGGCGGACAGGGCGCTGTTCAGCGTGTCGACCTGGGTCATGGCCACGGGATTGTCGGCGGCGTTCTGCAGTTTCAGGCCCGTCGACAGCTGGGTCTGCGTCCGGGACATCGCCTGCTGCAGCGCGTCCATCTGGTCGACGGCGTTCATCTGGAACGACAGGGTGGAGATCGTCACGGCGTTAACCCACGGCTTGGATGAGGGAGGTGAACATCTGGTTCGAGATGGAAATCACCTGCGCCATCGCCTGGTAGGCCTGCTGGTAGCGCAGCACGTCGGCGGCCTGCTGATCGAGGTTGACGCCGGTGGCATTGCTGCGGGCGGTGGTGGCGGCCTGGTTCACGCTCTGCTGCGCCGAGGCGTTGTTCTGCGCCGCCTGGGTGAGCACCCCGACCTGGCCGACGAGATTGGTCGCGGCATCGCTCACCGAAGCGGTGCCGCCGTCGAGACTCTTGGCGGACAGGCCGTTGATCATGGCGAGCACGTTGCTGTTGTCGCCGGTGTTGGCCGGGCTGTTCGGCTGCACGGTGAACGTGTCGCCGGCGGCGGGCGTGCCGCTGAGGGTGAGCTGCTGATTGCCGAAGGTGATCGGCGTGCCGCTGGAGTAGGTGCCCGAGGCAACGGTCGGGCCCGGCGGGGTCGAGGTCCCGCTGGTGACGGTGTACGCCCCGCCGGCGCCAAACGTGACGGTATAGCTGTTGCCGGCATAGCTCGTCGGATTGGTCACCCCGACGGAGCTGACCGTGGCGCTGCCGGTATTGCCGGTGCCCGCGCTGGCCTGGGAGAGCGAGGCGGCGGCCACCTGCGAGGGGCTGGTGAGCGCCATGGCGAGACCGGCGCTCGCCCCCGCGGTGGGCTCGAGCAGGAAGCTGTCACCCGCCTGGGCGGTGCCGCTCGCCACGATGCTCATCCCGGCCCCCTGCAGGGGACTGGCGGCAGTGCCGCTGCCGGTCGTGGCGACCGCTTGCCCGGTGGTGGCATCGGTCAGCTGCCAGGCGCCGCCGCTGTACCGCAGGGTGTAGTTGTCGGTGGTGAGCTGGCTGAGGGTGCCGCGGCTGACGCTCACCGAGGCGCTGCCGCCGTTCGCCGTGTCCGGCAGCACCTGCACGCCGCCGACCGTGAACATCGGCTGGCCGGGCGTGCCGTTCAGGGTCATGCCGCTCTGCTGCTGCTGGTTGACCACGGTGGCGAGCGCGACGCTGATCTGGCCGAGCGCGTTGCGGGTCGGATCGAGCACCTGGCTGCGCGCGCTCAGCAGTCCGCCGAGCTCCCCGCCGCTCATCGAGCTGGTGATGTCGGTGACACCGGCCGCGGTCTTGATGCCGATGTGCAGCTGGGTGGGATCGTAGGCGCCCGGGACGGTGGTGAGCGGCTGCGCGAGGGCGCCGGAGACCAGCGCCTGGCCGTTGCCGATATAGATGTCCTCCGAGCCATTGGCCTGGGGGAGGGTCTGCACGGAGACGTACTGGCTCAGCTGGTCGACGAGGGTGCCGCGCTGGTCGAGGAGCTGATTCGGGCTCTGACCGGAGGCGGTGGCGGCGGCGATCTGCTGGTTCAGCGTCGCGATGTTGCCCGCGAGGGTATTGATCTGCCCGACGTCGGTGGAGATCTGCGATTCGAGCTGCGAGCCGTATTGTCCGATCTGCGCATCGTAGGACTGCAGCTGCTGCGCGAGCGCCGTTCCCTGGCTGAGCAGCGCCTGACGCGCCGAGGTCGAGCTCGGGGAGGTGGAGACCGACTGCAGGGCGTTGACGAAGCTCTGCAGGCTGGCCGAGAGGCCCGTGGTCGAGTCGCTCAGCATGTTGTCGATCTGCTGCGCCTGGGTCGCCAGCGTGTTGTAGCTCGAGTAGCTCGACTGGGAGCTGCGCACCTGCTGCGTGAGCTGTGCGTTGTAGGCACGCGTCACGCTCTGCACCGTGACGCCGCTGCCGATGTAGCCGGCGCCGGTGAACTGGCCGGGCTGCGGGGTGAGATTGGCGGTCTCGACGCTGTAGCCGGTGGTCGAGGCGTTCGCGATGTTGTTGCTGGTCACGTCCAGCGCCTGCTGGAACGCGAGCAGGCCGGAGACGCTGGTCGATAGCAGGTCAGCCATGGCTCACGGCCCTCAGAGCGTACTGGTGCCGTTATAGATCGGCACGATGGTGGCGGGCTTTAGGGGTGCGGGGCCGCTGGCGGCGCCGAGCGTGCGGTTCAGGGTCGCGGCGACCGCGGTGAGCTTGCGGGCATAATGGGGGTCGGTGGCGTATCCGGCCTGCTGCAGGGCGCTCGCGAAGGCGCCGATGTCGTTACCCGTGCCGAGCGCGGCGGCGTAGCGCGGATTGCCGCTGAGCAGGCGGGAGTAATCCTGGAAGCACTGACCGCAGCTGTCGTAGGCGCGGAACGGCGCCTGGATCGCCGTGGCGCTGCCGTTGACATATTCCTCGGTCCCGGCGCTGACGCTCGCGCCGGCCCAGCCGCCGCCCGCCTTGATGCCGAACAGATTGTTGCTGCTGGCGCCAGCGGCGGTGCGCGGCAGGCTGCGTCCCCAGTCGGTCTCGAGCGCCGCCTGGGCAATGAGACCGACCGGACTGACCCCCAGCCGCTGCGCCGCCTGTTCGGCATCCGGCCAGAGGGCGCGGGCGAAGGCGGTCTGTTCGGCCGGGCTCACCGAGCCGCTCGGGGCGGAGGCGGCGCGGGCCGGGGCCGGGGTGCCGGGGGCCGTGACCGGTGAGCCCGCGGCGGTGGCCGGGGCGAGGCGCTGGCCCGAAGTCAGCGCGGAACCGGAGGTCGGCGCCGCACCGGAGGCGCCGTTGCCCGACCACTGCCGGCGCAGCTGCTGCGTCAGCATCTCCGCCAGTCCGAAGGTATGGGTCTTGCTCAGCTGGATCGACAGCTGCTGATCGTAGAGGTCCTGGTAGAAGCGGCTCTGGGAGGAGCCGAACAGCGGATCCTTGAAGTTCGCCGCCTGGGCGCTT
>JAKAFQ010000324.1 GCA_021817875.1 Pseudomonadota bacterium | reverse complement strand
CCCCTGAACACGAGGCTGATCAAACCTAAGGCGTGATACGCTGTAACCTCAAGTAATCCCGCCCTCCCCCTCTCAAGTCTTCGAGTACTGGATCCAAGGAAGGAAATCGGTCAAGTCTCCGAGGCACTCGTCGAGGTCATGAGCAAGACCCCGGGGGTTGAGGAGATTTTCGTCGAGCGGTAACGTACGACAGTGGGCGGCGGCGCAGGCTCAATCGTAGTCACTGGCGACCATTTCCGCGGCGTGGGTGCGGCACGTTGGCGTAACACTGCGGTCGGCATCGCCCGCCCGCAAGGCGTTGAGGCACTTACGCAAGCGGGGGAATCACCGTGGCCCACGATTTCTGCTGGATCTGCGCAGGAGAGTTCGCGCAGCCGTTTCCGATCGTTCGCGACCTCACTCAAGTCGACTGCAAGACCTGCGGCGAGTACACGATCACTGGTTCTCTCAAGGCATCGCGGTTCCCGCTGCCAGACTCGGAGCGCTTCCGTTTCAGCTACTGGTGCAAGCAGCGCCAACTCGAAGGGCGCCCGCCGCCACCCCTCTCTCGCCACACGATTGACGGCATCCTCGCGCAACTACCAAATCCGCCCACCCACACCAAGCCTGACTTGCTTCTACGGTCATTGACGTTGCTTCACCCCGAACCCGGTGCGGGCTTCAAGATCGACGGGTACCGCGAAAAGTCGCTCGCTTGTGCTCGCGAAGAACGCGACCTCGAATTTTTTCTCGATGCTTTGCAGAAAGCGGAGCTAATCGAAGTGCGATCCGGTCGGGAGTTCCGGATACTTCACGCGGGGTGGATGCGAGCTGCGGAGCTTGCGAATCAGCCCGCAGCCTCGAAAACGGCCTTCGTCGCGATGAAGTTCAACGCGGACATGCTGGCTCTGTGGCCAACGACCTTCGCCCCTGCGATAGAGCGCGCTCGCTTCGTGCCGAGACTCGCGAATGACCCACAGCACAACGATCAGATCGACGCCCACATCATCGCAGAACTCAAGCAATCCCGATTCGTGATAGCCGACGTCACCTTCGGGGCGCAGGGTGTCTATTTCGAGGCAGGCTATGCGCTTGGCCTGGGGCGCTCTGTCATCTGGACCTGCCGGAGCGATCGTAAGACCGACATGCACTTTGACACGCGCCAGTACAACCATATTCTTTGGGACACTCCGGAGCAACTACGCGAGGAACTGTATTACCGAATCGTTGCGACCATCTGAGGACGCCCGGCCAGAAGCGCGCGCGCGGCCCTGGCGCAGCGTGTGTGGGATCAACCACCCGCGCCACCAACGGCCACGCAGATTCGCGGCCGAAGCGCGCTTTCATTGGTGCGCGCGTGATTTCTCAGGTGGCATTTCTCGAGATTGTGGCCGGAGGCAGAGGGCATTTCGCAAAATTTTCTTCGGCGCGTTGATTTCTCAAAAAAAAGGCTCCGCGTTTTAAATGAGTGCTGGCGGACCGCCCTGACGTATTTCCCGGAGGGAGCGCGCAAGGTCGCAGACGTGCTCGCCATCGCAGCCTTGAGATCGGGCGCCGCTGTCCTAAGACCCTACTGCGCGCGACTCCGGGCCGGCGGGGAGCGCGGTGAACTGGGCCGTCAACTATGATCGCGACCATTTCGTCGGCGTGCCGGTGGCCTCGGTGCTGAAGATCGGGTCGAAAGTGGTGGCGGCGCGCAATACGGTGCGGCCGCCGCCTGGCCGCGCCCCGGCCAGGCCGTAAAGGCGTCTAGACCCAGCTTCGCAGGCGCTTGAACAGCCGCGCGATCCAGTGCTGCGGTTTCCAAGCGCTCGTCTGCGAACCGCTGGACGGTAGCGCGTGCTGCAACTGCGCGAAGTAATCCTCCCGGTCCACCCGGTCTAGCTCGATGGCGTCAGCAATCTGGTCGTCGTCCATGCCGTAGGACGGGATCACGCGGTTGTTGCGGATCCAGTAATGCGATCGGCACGCAAACTTCCAGTTGCCGATCGAGGGGTGCAGCGACACACGCCCACCATGGCGGTTCAGTCGCCAGCGCGCCGGGTTCAAGGGCGTGATCACATCCTCGCCGCAGCCACAACAACACTTGTGCGCGGCCAGCTCGCATTCTTCGCTGATGTACAGGACACCTTCCTCCAGCACCCGGGGGAACTCATCCAGATCACGCGGGGTCAGCTCGAGGATCTTCATGCCTGGGTCGGTCCGCGCAGCACTAGGGCATTCCAACTGGACACGTACTTGATGACGTCCGGGTGCTCGTCGGCGGCGTAGAAGCCCAGATACTGCTTGAAGCGGATCACCGCGAGCATGGCATTGATCGCATTGATCTCGAGCACCTGGATGTTGTTGTACACCGCATCCTCCGAGTCATCTGCCGTCGGCAACTCATTGACCAGATGCGCTGTATCCGGCGTAACCAGCGTTACCCGCGCCCGGGCGATGAGCGCCGCCACGTCCGCGCGCTTGTCCACGCCGATACCCACATCAATGAACGGGATGCGCTGCTCCACCAGGAAGCGCGCAATGACTCCTCGCGAGGGCCCATGGTCCACAGCGATGAAAACAAAGTCCGCCCCGGCCAGCTCCGCAACGTTGTCGGCGTCGATCCGCTGCGGGTGGCCCGTGACGCCGGTGCGCATGGCGGCGTAGCACGATGCGAGCCAAAGGGTCTTGTTGTGACCGACGTAGGCGTCCTCCCGGCTCATCGCTCCCGGCATTCGAAAGGGGTTCTTGGGTTCGATAGCGTCATGATCGTATAGATCGATGCGCTCGATTTCTTCCTTGGCCAATGCATCGAGCAGGTAGCTGCCGGTGCCGCCCACGCCCACGATGCACACCCGCCGGAGGTGCAGCTTGTCGGCAACCGCGTCGAGGCCGCCCTGCGCGATGGCGTCGTTAGCGTAGTGGAAGACCGAAGGCACCTCCCGGCGACGATACGAGCCCACCGAGGTAGCGCTAACGGCCGGATCGATGTCCCGGGCGTGCCGGGACAGCTTGCGGATGTAGTGCGTGACCTTGTTGTAGTGGTTGTCGAAGAAGTCGCCGATGGGCTCGGGCTTGTTCGAAAAGCGCATCTGCACCGTACGGCCAGCAACCGTTTGCGCCTGCTTTTCCGAAACCAACGGACCTTCAAGCGATGTGCCGTCCGCCCGGTGCGGCATCGATCCGGTAAACCAGCACTGGTGATCGTCGTCGAGCTGCGGGACGCCATCGACGCTGCGATACGGGCAGATCAAGGCGCCCCACGCGATTTCCCGGGCGGACGTCACGTAGGGGATGCGATCGACGATGAGGTAACCACCGTCGATGGTTACCTCATGGCGTTCGTCCACCAGTCGCTGGATGTGCGGATCAGGAGCGGTTGGACTTGCCGGCATCGAAGCGCATCCCGTTCTGGAGCTCGACGGTCTGGCCGGGCTTGAGCGTTCCACCTTCGTTGCCGTGGCGCCAATCGACGTCGAACAGGCTCGGATCCTGGCCGGCGGTATTGATGTCGCCCAAGCGCAGGACGTCCTCGAAGCTGATGGTCGGCCCCGGGACCTTGTAGGTGCGGTTGTTGATCTTGACGGTGAAATCCTTGTCGTCCGGCGGCTTCTTGTCATGGGTATTCACGGAAACTCCTCGCAAAGTGGTGAATCGGAACTGGGTGCACCCCAGAGGAAGGCGCGTTGAAAGGGTGCTTGGGGCATGTCATACTTGTAGCGTACTTCAGGCCACGGATCATGTTGAAAAATATGTCAGTCACATCCCATAGGTTTTCGTCATTCCGTCCCTACTGTGGTCCAAATTATACCACAGTCGTGCTCCCCGCCGTCAAGCCTCGTCGTGGCTGAGTCCGCGTTCGGTGTGGTCCTGCGCGAATTACGGGAAACCCGACAGCTTTCCCTGCGGGACTTGGGCGCGCTGGCCGAGGTTGACCACGCGTACATCGCCAAGATTGAGCGCGGGGACAAGGAGCCGCCGCCGGAGGAAACCTTCGCCCGGTTGGTCCGGCACCTGAAGGCGACGGCGCATCAGGTCGCGGTGCTGCGCTTTTTGCGCACGAGCAACTCCATCGATCCTGCCTTGGCGCTGCATGCGCTGACCAACACCGAGGCGACGCCGGACATCCTGGCGATCGCCGCTACCGTGGTGCATCGCGGGGCGGCCCGCCCCTCCCCCGCCGACTTGATCGAGCGCGCCCGGCGAGCAAAGCGGATCATGGACGGTCAGTGACCGAGTTCGAGGCCGAGCAAAAGGCGCGGCGTTTCGTCCAGGACGCCGGCGTCTCGGCGGTCCCGGTGGACTTGGGCCTGTACGTGGCCAAGGTCACTGGCAAGGTCTCGCTGGATGTGCTCGACCCGAGAGAAGCCGGGTACACGATGGTCACGAGCGCCGGGCCGTTGATCACAATCAATGAAATGGATCGCGCCACGCGCCGGCGCTTTACCGTGTGCCACGAAATCGGTCACCTCGTCCTGGACTTGCCTTCCGAGCACGGCAATGGCGCCGACTGGAGCTACGCGAAGCGATCGCCCAACGAGGTGTGCTGTGACGTGTTCGCGGCCGAATTGCTCTTGCCGATTGTTTTCTTCACCGCGCTGGCCCGCGGCATGGCACCTGACTTCGACGCGGTCGACGAATTGCGGGGAAAGTTCTTCGCCTCTCGCGAGGCCACCGCCTCGCGCGTGGCCGCCACCTCCCGTCTCGCCTGCGCCTACGTGTTGAGCGAAGGCGGCAAGGTGCGCCATATGGTTCGGTCGCCCGCGCTTCGTGACGCCAACGGCTGGGTGTCCAGCGGCACGCCCCTGCCCACGGGCTCGGCGGCGGCCGCGTTGCGCGGCGGTAGTGGCCGATCCGGGTCGGCCACCTACAGCGGCGATGCGTGGTTCGAAGGCTGGCAGGATGTGGAGCTGAGCGAATCGAGCGTTTTCATCGCCGAGTACGACCAGACCCTGACCTTGCTGCACTGCACGGACCAGGACGAGCTGGACGCCTTGCCGCGCGCCGGCATCCCCGACCGCGAGGGCAACGACGAAGACGATGCGTTGCTCAAGCCACTGGACGGCTACCCGGGGTGGTCCGGAAGCGGACGGCGCTGAGGCACGTGCGCACTTTGGTCCAATTGGGAAATCCGTGATGTCCGATCTGGGTCGAGAGCGGGCGTTATGCTTTGCTGCACAGTCCGTCTCCGCGGAATAATCTGGCGCTCCCTGCGGAGCGCCAGATCGTCCTCAGCGGTTACAGCAGGTTCCGCTCCGCGAAGGATATGACGTCCTGTCCGGCGACGATAAGATGATCAAGCACCCGAATGTCAACCAGCGCAAGCGCCTCCTTTTATGACCAGGACGCCGTAATGCGAAGAACACGCCCGGGACCTTGGTGTATCCGGGCGATTGCCCGAGCGTGCTTCGCATTATTTCTGGGTGGG
>JAKAFQ010000323.1 GCA_021817875.1 Pseudomonadota bacterium | reverse complement strand
CAAGCGTCCCGAGAAGGTGGACATGATCATTTTCCGGGAAAACACCGAGGACATCTACGCCGGCATCGAGTTCGAGTCCGGCACGGCCGAGGTCCGCGAGTTCCTCGAGCTGTTCAAACAGCACTTCCCCAAGGCGTACGGCAAGATCCGCTTCCCGGAGAGCTCCGGCATCGGCATCAAGCCGGTCTCCAGGGACGGCTCGGAGCGCCTGATGCGTTCGGCGATCGAGTACGCGGTGGCCAACGGACGCCGCAGCGTCACCATCGTGCACAAGGGCAACATCCAGAAGTTCACCGAGGGCGCATTCCGCAACTGGGGCTACCAGCTCGCCGAGCGTGAATTCGCCGCGCAGACCTACACCTGGGAGCAGTGGGAGCGCACCAAGGCGGCCAAGGGCGAACAGGCGGCCAACAGCGAGATGGATGCGGCCAGGCGCGCCGGCCGGATCATCGTCAAGGACGCGATCGCCGACATCACCCTGCAGCAGGTGCTCACCCGCCCCGACGAGTTCGAGGTCATCGCCACGTGCAACCTCAACGGCGACTACCTCTCCGATGCGCTCGCCGCGCAGGTCGGCGGCATCGGCATCGCCCCGGGCGGCAACATCAACTACCTGACCGGACACGCGGTGTTCGAGGCGACCCACGGCACCGCGCCCAAGTACGCCAATCTCGACAAGGTCAACCCGGGATCGGTGCTGCTGTCCGGCGAAATGATGCTGCGCTACATGGGATGGACCGAGGCGGCCGACGCCATCATCGGCGCCATGGATCGCACCATCGGCCAGAAGATCGTGACCTACGACTTCGCCCGCCTGATGGACGGGGCGACCGAGGTGAAGACTTCCGCCTTCGGCGATGCGCTCATCAGAAATCTCTGACGACAGTCTCGCGCCCGACGGGGGGCCCGGGCATGCGGCGGCGCAGGACTGCGCCCGCCGCATTGCCGAGGCGTTCGATCGATACAACGCCGAGTTCCGCGCGATCACCCGCCGCGCGCCGCTGCGCTTCGACAACCGCGACTGGAAGGGCAGCCAGCGCGACATCGTCGAGCGCATAGAGCTGTACGATCTGTTCGTCGATCACACCGTCGAGGAAGTCCGCGCGCTGCTCGGCGGGCAGGCGTTGGATCGGGGCCTGTGGCGGCAGATCCGCGCCGCCTTCGTCACCCGGGTGGCGCGGCTGCCCGACGCCGAGTTTCCCAAGACCTACTTCAGCTCGGTGAGCCGCCGGCTGTTCGGCACCATAGGCGTCGCGCCGGACATCGAGTTCGTCGCCACCGATCTCGACCCGCTCGCGAACGCCACCTCGGCGGTGGTCACCAACACGTACGTCAACCACGGATCCCTGCCTCTGCTCATCGAGGATCTGCTGGGCGACGTGCGTTTCCGCACGCCCTGGAGGGATCTCGATGCGAGCATCCGTCACGTCAGCACCGAGGTGCAGCGCCACCTCGAGAGCCTCGGCCGCAATGTGGGCGTGCACCGCATCGAGGTGATCCGCCCGGTCTTCTACCAGATGTCCCGCGCCTACATCGTCGGGCGGATCATGGGCCCCGGGCTGTGCGTGCCGCTGGTCATGGCGCTGAGGAACTCCGGCAGCGGCATGATGGTCGACGCGGTGATGATGGCCGAAGGCGACGTCAGCATCGTTTTCAGCGTCTCGCGCTCGTATTTCCACGTGGATCTCGACCGGGTCGACGAGGCCGTCGCGTTCCTGAAATCCCTGCTGCCGCGCAAGCCCGTCAGCGAGCTGTTCACCATGCTCGGGCGCGCCAAGCAGGGCAAGACCGAGCGTTACCGCGAGATCATGCGCCACCTGGAGAGCACCGAGGATCATTTCGTGCACGCCGCCGGCGACAAGGGCCTGGTCATGGTGTGTTTCACCCTGCCCTCGCTCGAGGTGGTCTTCAAGGTGATCCGTGACCGATTCCCCTATCCGAAGAGCGTCGCGCGCGCCGAGGTGCTGGAGAAATACCAGCTCGTGTACCGGCACGACCGCGCCGGCCGCCTGGCCGATGCCCAGGAGTTCCGCCGGCTGCGCCTGCCCACGCGGCTGTTCGCGCCCGAGCTGCTCGAGGAGCTGCTGCAGGAAACGGCCCTCACCGTACGCCAGGATGGCGAATACCTCGACTTCGACCACCTGTACATGGAGCGGCGCATGGTTCCGCTCAACCTGTATCTGCGCTCGGCCGCGCCGGCGGCCGCCGAACAGGCCGCGATCGACTATGGCCAGTGCATCCGCGACCTCGCCAACACCAATATCTTTCCGGGCGATCTGTTGCCGAAGAACTTCGGCGTCACGCGCCACGGGCGGGTGATCTTCTACGACTACGACGAGCTGTGCCGGGTGACGGACTGTCACTTCCGCGACCTGCCGGTGCCGACCAACCCCGAGGACGAAATGCGCGCCGAGGCGTGGTTCTACGTGGGCGAGCAGGATGTCTTCCCGGAGACCTTCGGCAGCTTCCTCGGCTTCGACGCCGCGCAACGCGCCGCGCTGCTGCGCGTGCACGGCGAGATCTTCACGGCCGCCTACTGGCGTCAGGTGCAGCAGCGCCTCACGGACGGCGAAGTGCTGGAAGTGCTGCCCTACCACGCCTACCGCGTGCGGGTCGCAAGCAGCGCGTGACGCCGCGGCGCGCACCGCGCGGGCCCCGTAGGGCCGGGGATTGATCGGCGCGCGGCAGCGGCTAGACTGCCGGCCATGAGCCGCATCCTCATCGTCCTCGGCGCCGCGCTGATTCTGATCGGCCTCGGCTGGCCCTGGGTCCGACGCCTGCCGCTGTTCAAGCTGCCGGGCGATATCGTCATCGACCGGCCGGGCTTTCAGTTCTTCTTTCCGATCACCACCATGCTGATCGTCAGCCTGGTGGTGTCCATCCTGGCGTGGATCTTCCGGCGCTGAAGCACGCCGGGCCCGGCCGGCCCCGCCCGGCTAGGACTCGAGGCTGAATCGATCGGCATCGAGGTGCGCGGGAAAGCGCTCGCGAAATGCCCCCAGCGAGGACGCATCGAGGCTCACACTGCTCAGGGCTGCCGCGGCCCCGAGGTCGGCGAGCGGCTGTCCGAGGAAGTCGCAGACGCGGCTGTCCCCGGCGTGCTCGCGGCCCTCGCCGTCTGCTCCGATGCGGTTCACGCCGATGACGTACGCCTGATTCTCGATCGCCCGCGCGACCAGCAGCTGGCGCCAGGCGTAGGCTCGGACCGCCGGCCAGTTGGCGACATACACCAGCGCGTCATACTCCAGTCCCGGCCTGCGGCGGGCGAACACGGGGAAGCGCAGGTCGTAGCACACGAGCGGACAGAAGCGCATGCCGCGCCACTCGGTGCACCACGCCTGCCGTCCCGGGCTGAAATGCTCGTGCTCCCCGCCCATGCGAAACAGGTGACGCTTGTCGTAATGACGCACCACGCCGCCGGGCTCGGCCCACAGCAGACGGTTGAAGTAGCGCCCGTCGTCCACCGTCATCACGCTGCCGGTCACTGCGGCACCCAGCCGCTGCGCGATCTGCCGCAGCCACAGCGCCGTCGGGCCGTCGGGCGGCTCGGCGAGGCGCTCGGGCTGCATGCTGAACCCGGTGGTGAAGGTTTCCGGCAGGACCACCAGGTCCGTGCGGCCCTCGAGCGGCGCGAGCAGCCCCTGCAGGCGCACCCGGTTGGCCTCCGGGTCCTGCCAGAGTATCGGCTGCTGCACGAGTGTGACCCGTACGCTCACGAGGTCCGCGCCTCAGGCCCCTGCCCGGCCGAGCCGCGCGGCGAGTCCGGCGAGCCGATCCGCCGCCTGATCGAGCGTCTCGTCGCGCTTGGCGATGCACAGGCGCACCACCGACAGCTCCGGTGGCGCGGCGTAGAACGGAGAGAGCGGGAGGGTCGCCACCCGGGCCTCGGTCAGGGTGCGCTCGGCGAACGCGATGTCCCCGGGAGGACACAGCTCGCGGAAATCGAGCAGCTGGAAGAAGGTGCCCTCGGCCGGCGGCAGCGAAAAGCCGCAGCCGGCGAGCGCCGCACGCAGCCGGTCGCGCTTGGCCTGGAAAAAGCCCGCCAGGTCCCGACCGACGTCGCGTCGTTCGGCAAGGTACGCCGCGATCGCCCACTGCAGCGGATGGGCGATGCTGAACGTGTTGAACTGGTGGACCTTGCGCAGCTCGCCGGTGAGAGCCGCCCGGGCGACGCCATAACCGACCCGCAGTCCCGTGGCGTGCAATGTCTTGCCGAAGGAGAACACTGCGAGGCTGCGCTCGCGCAACTCCGGGTGGGACAGGACGGACGCATGGGCGCGACCATCGAACACCATGTGCTCGTAGACCTCATCGGACAGGACGACGATCTGCCGGCCCCGGATTGCCGCGGCGAGCTCATCCAGGTCCCCGGCCGTGGCGGCGGTGCAGGCCGGGTTGTGCGGCGAGTTGAACAGGATCAGACGTGTGCGGCCGTTGATGGCCGCGCGCACACGCTCCCAGTCATAGCGGAAATCAGGCAGCGTGAGCGGCAGACGCACGCAGCGCGCGCCGGCGAGGCGCACCGCAGGCTCGTACGAGTCATACGCCGGATCGAACGCGATGACCTCGTCGCCGCGCCCCGCCAGCGCCTGGATGCCCGAGTAGATCGCTTCGGTCGCCCCCAGCGTCACCGTGATCTCGGAGTGAGGATCGAACTCGAGCCCATGGCTCGAGGCAAGCTTGCGCGCGATGGCCTCGCGAAGCTCCATCAGCCCTTCCATGGGCGCGTACTGGTTGTGGCCCTCGCGCATCGCCTGCGCCACCAGTTCCGCGAGCCGCGGATCGATCGGGTAGTCGGGAAATCCCTGGCCGAGATTCAGCGCGCCGAGCTCGCGGGCGCGGCGCGACACGGTGGTGAAGATCGTCGTGCCGACATCGGGCAGTTTGCCGCGCGCAATGCTCATCAGGCGTGACCCGCGGCGGCCGCTCAACCCAGTTCGGCGGCAGCCAGCGCCGCGCCGATCACGCCCGCCTGACCGGCGAACTGCGCCGGACGGATCTCGGCCTCCGAGCGCAGCAGGGGCTGGAAATCCGCGAAACGCTCGCTGATGGCCCCGCCCAGGATGAACAGGTCCGGCCACAACAGCGCGTGCATGCGCTCCAGATACACGTTCACCCGTTCGATCCAGCCCCGCCAATCCAGGCCCTGCATCGTCTTGACGTGCGCCGAGGCCCACTTCTCCGCGTCCATGCCGTTGAGCTCCATGTGTCCGAGCTCGGTGTTGGGAAACAGACGTCCGTCGGTGAACAGCGCGGTGCCGATCCCGGTGCCGAAGGTGAGCATGATGACCGTGCCCGGCGCGCCACGGCCGGCGCCGAGCCGCATCTCGGCAAGTCCGGCGGCATCGGCGTCGTTGAGAAACAGCGCCGGCCGGTTGAGCGTGCGCCGCA
>JAKAFQ010000322.1 GCA_021817875.1 Pseudomonadota bacterium | reverse complement strand
CATCGCCTCGGGGTCCGCTCGCCCCTTTATGACCAGTGGATCGCCGATGGCCTGAACAACGCCGACCTGGCCTCGGTGGGCACGTACTATGACTGCCTGCCGGGGTTCGAGCGGCTGCTCAGGCAGCAAGGCGGCAGCCTGCCACGGTTCTACGCCGCAGCACGCCGTCTCGCGCGCGAACCCCGGCGCGAGCGTGACCGGCAGCTGTGTGGATCATGACCTTCGACGATTCCGGCGGCGCTCCGTCCGCCGCCGCGCCGGCCGTCGGCCTCAGGGGCGGCGGCCGCGCACTACAGCGATCTGCGCAGATCCTGCAGCGCAAATCCCGAGAGCGGCTCATCGAAGTGGCGCGTCAGCGCCATCACCTTGAATGCCTCGCCCATTTCCCCCGGCAGCAGCAGCCGGCGCGCTTCGCCCGCAAGGCGCGCATGTCGCGCCGGATCGGATTCCTCTCCCACGAATCGCTCGATCCCCGTGCCCAACAGAAACGCGGCCTGGGTGCCGAAGCCACTGACCTCGAGCCCGCAGGCGAGCGCGGCCTCGGCCACGCGGGTGAAATCGACCCACGCGGTGATGTCCTGCACGCCGGCGTGGACGCAGGGATCATCGTGAACGCGCTGCTTGAAGTGACAGCGCAGCGTCCCGGTGATGCGCTGCGGATGGTAATAATGAGAGCGGGGCAGCCCGTAATCGAACAGCAGCACCAGACCGCGCTCCAGGCACTGCGCCACGCCGCTCAGCCAGGGCGCGACGCGCAGGCAGACCTCGGACACATATCCTGCGGGCAACGGCGCCGGCAGCTCACCGATCAGCGCGTCGCAGGCGCTGGCCAGCGACTCGTCCGCCCGTCCGTCGCGCTCCACGATGACCTCGCGGTCCAGTGCCACGCCCAGCTCCCGCACCCCGTCGGCAGTCACGACGAACCGCCGGCACGGCAAAGCGTCCAGCACCTCGTTGGCCAGGATGACGCCGCGCAGAGGCCGTTGCGGCAACCGCTCGAGCCACACGACCCGGGCCCGCAACGCCTCCGGCAGCCGGCCGAGGCGTTCGCGCTGCCGTTCGGCCAGGTCGGCGCTGACTTCCAGGATGGCGTATCGCTCGGGCAGGGCGTCTCGGGCGGACAGCTCCGTGAGGAGCGCGGCGGCCATCCGGCCGGTGCCGGCCCCGAGTTCGAGGATCTCACCGCCGCCCGCGAGCACCTCGGCACATTGCTGCGCCACGCAGCGGCTGAACAGATCCGAGACTTCCGGGGCGGTCACGAAATCCCCGCCCGGACCGATCTTGAGGCTGCCGGCGCTGTAGTAACCGAGTCCGGGCGCATAGAGCGCAAGCTCCATGAAGCGCTCGAACGACAGCCAGCCTCCGGCGGCCCGGATATGCCCGCGGATCAGCTCCGTCACTTTCCCGGAATGCTCCGCTTCTTCCGCGGACAGGGCTGGCATCGGCGTGTCAGACATCAGCGCTCGCGCCATAATGCGCTTCGATGAGCCCGACCACGGACAATCCGGCCGCTCGCCGCCCACTGGCCGGTACAGCGGCCCTCGTGACCGGCGGCGCCCGCCGCCTGGGCGCGGTGATCGCACGTGCCCTGCACGAAGCCGGTGCCGCGCTGGTGCTGCACTACCGCAACTCCGCCGAAGCGGCCACGGCACTGGCCGGAGAGTTGAACCGGATCCGGGCCGGTTCGGCGGTGCTGGCGTCCTGCGATCTGCTCGATGTGCAGGCGCTCGAGCAACTGGGCCGGACCGCGGTCGCGGCCTTCGGCCGGCTCGACATCCTGGTGAACAATGCCTCGACGTTCTACCCGACCCCGATCGGCGGGATCGACTCCAGAGCCTGGGACGATCTCATCGGCACCAATCTCAAGGCACCGCTGTTCCTGGCGCAGGCGCTCGCGCCTGCCCTGCATGAGAACCGCGGGCTGATCCTCAACCTGGTGGACATCCACGGCGTGCGCCCGCTGCGCCGCTACCCGGTCTACAGCATCGCCAAGGCGGGGCTGATCATGCTCACCAAGTCCCTGGCCCGCGAACTCGGTCCGCAGGTGCGGGTCAATGCGATTGCGCCGGGACCGGTGATGTGGCCGGAGGCGGGGGTGGACGAGGTGCTGCGCAAGCGCATCATCGAGCGCACCGCGCTCAAGCGCGGCGGCTCGCCGGAGGATGTGGCCCGCGCAGCGCTCTACTTCGCCTGCGATGCGCCATTCGTCACCGGACAGATCCTGGCGATCGACGGCGGCCGCAGCATCGGCTGGTGAGCGCCTCAAGCTTCGCCCTCCCCACCCGGCCGCACCGGGATCAGGGGGTGCGAGGCCCGGTCAAACCGCCGCCACAGCTCGCCGATGGTGAGTCCCGCCGTGGGATGCACCAGCCCGGGAGCCAGATCGGCGAGCGGCCCCAGCATGTAGGCACGCTTCAACAGGTCAGGGCGTGGCAACTTCAGCGTCGCTGTCTGGCGCACGAGCTCACCGTAGAGCAGCACGTCCAGGTCCATGGTCCGCGGTGCCCACCGCGGCGCCTCGCGAGTGCGGCCGCACAACGCCTCGATGAACTGCAGCCTCGCCACCACGTCCTCGACCGTCAGCTCCGTGGAGAAGCCGGCTACGAAATTGATGAAATCATCGCCTTCGAACCCCACGGCACGGTTGCGGTACCAGGGTGAGAACCGCACGTCCGGGAAGTGTCTTTCCAGCTCCCGGACCGCCATTGCGAGATGCCGCTCGGGCTCGACGTTGCTGCCGGCAGCGAGGTAGACCGCTGGCATGTCAGAGAGGCGCCGTCGCGGCCAGATCCGCCCGGCTGCGTTCGATCACCACGCCCACGTCGCGCGAGTTGCGGATCGCGCCCGGCTTGTTGAGCGACACACGCACCCACTCGATCCCGAACTCCTCGAGAAGCAACAGCGCCAACCGGTGCGCCAGCGTCTCGACGAGCTTGAACTCGGAGGCCTCGATGTAGGCGAGCACGCGCTTGGCGACCCGTTTGTAATCCACGGTATCGGCCACCTCGTCGCTTGCCGCGGCGCGCCGGCAGTCGACCGGCAGCTCGATGTCCACCACCACGGTCTGCCTGACACGCCGCTCCCAGTCGATGAACCCGATGATGCACTCGGTCGCGAGTCCCCGCAGAAAGATCCGATCTCCCGAAATCCGCGCGCTGTTCATGTTCTCAATGTCTCACCTGGTTTCTCTGGCGTGGACCCTGCCTGCGCACGGTCCGCGCATCGGTCGGGCTACTGCACCGGCGTCAGCGACTCGAGCGGCCACTGCGCACGCGCCTCGATCGCAAGTCCGGCCCGCTCGCCTGCCCTGAGCCGCGCCAGCCCCGCCCTCGCGATCATGGCGGCATTGTCCGTGCAGAACTCGATCCGTGGATAGTACACGCGCCCCTGCCGACGGCCGACCACCTCGGCGAGCGCCTCCCGCAGGCGCTGATTCGCGCTCACGCCACCGGAGACCACCAGCGTGGACAGGCCGGTGCTCTCGAGCGCCCGCACCGCCTTGACCACCAGGGTATCCACAATGGCCTCTTCGACCGCGCGGGCCACGTCTGCCTTCAGTTTCCCGGTGAGGTCGCGGCCGCGCAGCGCATGCAGCACGGCGGTCTTCAGCCCCGAGAAGCTGAACTCCAGCCCCGGCTGGTCGAGCATGGGCCTCGGGAAATGAAACACCCCGGAAATACCGGCGCGCGCCAGCCTGGCGAGCTCGGGCCCGCCGGGGTAGGGCAGGCCGAGGAGCTTGGCCGTCTTGTCGAACGCCTCGCCCGCGGCATCGTCGCGCGTGTCCCCGAGGATGCGGTAGCGGCCGATGGCGCGCACCTCGATGAGCTGCGTGTGCCCACCCGAGACCAGCAGCGCCACATGGGGGAATGGCGGAGGGTCTGGCTCCAGAAGCGGGGCGAGCAGGTGACCCTCGAGGTGGTGCACGGCGACGGCCGGCAACCCCCAGGCATAGGCCAGGCTGCGGGCCAGGGCCGCCCCGGTGAGCAATGCGCCGATGAGCCCGGGGCCGGCGGTGTAGGCCACTCCCGACAGTCCGGCCGGCGCCGTGCCGGCGCGGCTCAGCGAACGCCGCACCAGGGGCAGCAGCTTGCGGACATGATCGCGCGAAGCCAGCTCCGGCACGACCCCGCCATAGGCGCGGTGCAGCTCGATCTGGCTGTAAAGCTCGTGCGAGAGCAGGCCGCGGGCCTCGTCGAGCACGGCAGCCGCGCTTTCGTCGCAGGAGGACTCGATCGCGAGAATCCGCATGTTTTGCCTTTACCGCGAGCCTCTACTAGAATTGCGCGCCCATTTCACCCGGTTCCTGCCAGTCCCCGGGGATCCCATCGCTGCCCGCCGGGGCTCAGCGGCGCACCGTACAGGACCGGCCGTACAGTTCAGAGGTTTCGATGCCGAGCGTCCGTATCCGTGAGAACGAGTATTTCGATGCCGCCTTGCGGCGTTTCAAACGCGCCTGCGAGAAGGCCGGCATCCTCACCGAGCTGCGCCGGCGCGAATTCTACGAGAAGCCGACCCAGGAGCGGAAACGCAAGAAGGCGGCCGCCATCAAGCGCCACATGAAGCGCGTCTCCCGCGAAGGCATGCGCCCGGCGCGCTAGCCGCGGCGGATCAGCCCGCATGACGCTCAAGGAACGCATCACCGAGGACATGAAGAGCGCGATGCGCTCCGGGGACAAGGAGCGTCTCGCGACCATCCGCCTGGCGCTCGCGGCGATCAAGCAGCGCGAAGTCGACGAGCGCATCACGCTCGACGACGGCCAGGTGCTCGCGGTGCTGGAGAAAATGATCAAGCAGCGCAAGGAATCGATCGTCCAGTTCCAATCCGGCGGCCGCGCCGACCTCGTGGCCAGGGAAACCGCCGAAATCGGCGTGCTGCAGGCCTATCTGCCGGCACAGATGAGCGAGGCGGAAATCGACACGCTCATCGCCCAGGCCATTGCGCAGGCCGGGGCGACCTCCGTCAAGGACATGGGGAAGGTCATGGCCGCCGTGAAATCCCAGGCCCAGGGGCGTGCCGATATGGGCGTGGTGAGCGCGCGCGTGCGCGCCAGGCTCGGCCAGTAACCGGGGTCGCCCCACCCATCATTCCGCAGAGTTTCATCGACGAGCTGATCGCCCGCACGGATATCGTGGAGGTGATCGGCTCGCGCGTGCAATTGGCCAAGGCCGGCCGCGAATACAAGGCCTGCTGCCCCTTCCACAGCGAGAAGACCGCCTCGTTCTGGGTCAGCCCCGAGAAGCAGTTCTATCACTGCTTTGGTTGCGGCGCCCACGGTACGGCCCTGCGCTTCCTGATGGAGTACGACCACATGGCCTTTCCCGAGGCCGTGGAGGAGCTGGCCGGGCGGCTCGGCCTCGCGGTGCCGCACCAGGGCGGCGTTCCGGGCCCCACTGCCGAGCAG
>JAKAFQ010000321.1 GCA_021817875.1 Pseudomonadota bacterium | reverse complement strand
GCCGATCAAAGGGGGCCATGGTCTGTCGCGCAGACATTGGGTAAAGATAATGAAGCAATGGGAAAAATGAGCACGAAGCCACAGAGCGTCAACACACCCAAGACGCAAGAAACAGCGATCGATGGCCCGTATTCCGGCCTCTCACGTGAAGCGCTCATCGAAGTGCTGCGTCGGCGCGACGCCCTCGCTCATTACGGTCTGGTCTGGGAACGCAAAGACATCGACCCGGATCGCGCGCTCAATCGGGATTTCGTGGGGTTCGAGGTCGACGAGGCGCATTCATGCGGGCGAAGCCCTTGGCGGAACCTTCTCATTGAAGGCGACAACTATGATGCGCTCCGGGCCCTTGGCACCCACTATGCAGGGCAAGTGAAACTCATCTACATAGATCCGCCATACAACACCGGGCGGCGAGATTTCGTCTACAACGACCACTTCGTGGATCAGACAGACCGATACCGGCATTCGATCTGGCTGGACTTTATGTTTCACAGGTTACGGCTCGCCCGAGACCTGCTCGCACCGGACGGAGCGATATTCGTCTCGATTGACGATCATGAGCTCTTCAACATGGGGCTCTTGATGAACCAGGTTTTCGGCGAAAGGGCCTTTGTCGCCAACTGTATTTGGCAGAAGCGCTACTCGAGAGAGAATCGAGAGGCGATTGGCGATGCTCACGAGTACCTACTTGTCTATTCCCCGGACCCAGACAGATTCAAGGCTCGACGTGGCCGCATACCACTTACGGAAAAGCAGGCGAAGGTGTACCGGAATCCAGATAACCCAAGAGAGACAGATCCGAGAAAGCGCTGGCGCGCTATACCACTGACAGCCCAAGGCTATCGGCCAAACCAGATGTATGAAGTGGTTTCTCCGTCTGGCAAAAAGCATCGTCCGCCAGAAGGGAGATGCTGGTCACTGATCGAGTCAGAATTTCGCAAGCTCGAAGCGAACAACCGTATCTACTGGGGGAAGGGCGGCTCATCCCAACCGAGTGAAATCCGTTTCTTGTCGGAAGTCGAAGGGGCAGTCCCGTGGACGTGGTGGCCTCACGATGAAGTTGGGCATACTGACGAGGCGAGGAAGGAAATCCAGGCCATCTTCGGCACCCAAACCGCGTTCGACACCCCGAAGCCAACCAGATTGATGCGACGCGTTCTAGCGATCGGTGCACCGGAGAAGGATGCATTGGTGGTCGACTTCTTTGCAGGCTCCGGCACTTTCGGGCAGGCAGTCCTCGAGATGAACCGGGAGGATGGCGGTGAGCGGCGCTTCGTGCTCGTCGCCAACACTGAGCGGACCGAGGCAGAACCGAAGAAAAATATCGCGAGGGATGTATGCGCGGTACGCGTGCGCAAAGTGATTGAGGGGTACCGACCCAACGGTGGGGATCCTGTCCAGGGCCTCGGGGGAAATTTTGCGTACCTTAAAACGCGTACAGTCCCAATGCACCGGCTCGATGAGCGATTGACCGATGAGATGGTTTGGGCGGACGCCCTCCTCTTGTCTGGCCACCCAATCATCCCGCTAAAAGGAGCGCTTGGTATCTCGGTACATAAAGAGACCAGAGTCGTGTATTGCGCGGACTCGAAGAGCGGAACCCTCTCACGCTTACGCAAGACTCTGATGGAGGCGTCGATGCCGACGACGATCGTGTCATGGGCGCCTGCTCGCATCCAAGATATAGTGCAGGAACTCGGAGCCGCAGCAAAGATCAGAGGCATACCGGATGATTTGCGCCGCACCTTCCGAATAGGGCCTGAGACCCCGGCAGGGAGGGACGGGGTATGAGTCGTCTCGTACCCCTTTCGTTCCAGGAAGCGCACAGCGAAGCTCTGCTGGCCAGGTTCCGGGCGCTCCAGGTGCAGTATCAGCGTCTCGGAGCAAACCCTGCTCCGGAGGTTATTGCGGAACTTCGCACACAGGCCGCGTGTGTTCTGCTCCAGGCTCCCACCGGGATTGGCAAGACACTCATCGCTTGCGAAACGATGAGTCGGTTCTCACAGCACGAGCAAATTCTCTGGTTCTGGTTCGCACCCTTCGCAGGCGTGATCGAGCAGGCGCGCGCGGCGATGCGCTCCCAGGCTCCTCAACTACCCCAGCTGGATCTTCAGAGCGGACGGCGGCCTGAACAGCTTGAGCCTGGTGCCGTGTTCGTGCTCACCTGGCAGACCGTCGCGGCGCGCAGCCGTGATTCACGCCTGGCGCGCCAAACAGGGGATCTCGGCATCGCGCTTGACGAACTCGTGCTGATCGCTCGGGGGCAAGGTCTTCGAATCGGCGTGGTTGTGGATGAGGCCCATCACGGGTTCGTCAAGGCGGCGGCGGCGTGTGAGTTTTTCCGCGACGTGCTCGCCCCCGACTATGTGCTCATGATGACTGCGACGCCAAGGGACGAAGATGCCGGACGGTTCTCGGCGCTCACTGGGTATCGCCTGGGCGGTCCGGAAGAGTGGGCTTCCATCCCGAGGTCGGAGGGGGTGGATGCGCAGCTACTGAAGCGAAGTGTTAAGGCTGCACGCTTCGTTGCCCGCAGCCAGGACGAAGGGCAGCTCGTGTCGTTCGAGGAGGTCGCACTCTCAGAGTGCGCGTCCATGCACCGCCATCTCAAGAAGCGCTTGAGCGAAGCAAAAGTACCGCTCTCCCCCTTGATGCTAGTTCAGGTGCCAAACGGCGCGGATGCTATCCGGCGAGCCAGAGAGTATCTGGTCGAGACGCTCAAATTCGATTCGGAGGCAGTGCGGGTGCACACAGCTGAGGAGCCGGATCCGAGCCTCTCAGCGATGGCGGATGACCCGACGGTTGAAGTCATACTGTTCAAGATGGCGATTGCGACAGGGTTCGATGCGCCACGAGCCTTCACTTTGGCCGCGTTGCGCGGTACCCGCGATCGCAACTTCGGGATCCAAGTCGTAGGGCGGATCATGAGGGTGCACCGACTGCTGCAAGGAAGACTGAGCACGCTTCCCCAGGAGCTCGCCTACGGATATGTTTTCCTCGCGAACGGTGACGCGCAGGAGGGCCTGCTGGGGGCTGCTGCCGAAATCAATCGGATGCCTGAGCACCTGGCTGCCGCCAATACATCCGCGGTCGTCACGGTCTTCGCTGATCACGTTGCTGTGCAATGTGCAGGAGAGGGAGAAACGCTGAGCCTTGCGATTGATGATCCGCTGATGCCGCCGGGGTTGCCCTCTGGGCCAATACTCGAGGGGGCCCGTCAGCAAGGTGAAAACAGACACTCAGCGCAGGTGGTCACGGATCTGTTCTCGGACCCACGTCTTGCGGGACAGGCTATTGTGATGCGCGGCGAGAGCGCCACGTCGCGTCTGACCGAGACACTCTCGCTCGATGCGCAGCGCGGGCCGCGGGGACACGATCGCCGGCAGGACGCGCCGTCTTCCCTCGTAACTGAAGTGCTACCTGAAATTACGGATGATCTTGAAGAGCAGATTGCTGCGCACATTGAATTCTCGCCAAAGGTGCTCGATGACCGAATGCGCGTGCGGTCTCGCCTGGTAGAGCGCACGACCGATGTATTCACCGCAGAAGCACCGGCGGATCGTGACATTTGGGCAAGAATGTCGCCCGCGCTCATCGCTGAGCAGGCGCAGCAGATAGCCTTCGAATTCGATGACGTTGATCGAAGGAGCTTCCACCGGCTGCTGAAGGAGCGGTTTCGCAAGTCCCTCGAGGATACCGGCCACGAGCTCCCCGACACGGAAGAAGAATTGTCGCAGCAGCTCGACATCCTTCTTGTCCGCAATCCGAGTCTCATCCGCGAAGCGTACAAGCGCGTCCGACTGGACCGTGTTACGGCACGTGAAGTCACGTTGCCCGCGACGCTCACCAGCGAGATCATGCTGGACCCCGCGGCGAAGAACATTTATGGCGTGTTTCCGGAGGATCTGTCGGATCTTGAGCGTGACCTTGCCGAGGCGCTCGATACGTCAGATGGAGTTTTGTGGTGGCACAGAAATCCGTCTCGCAAGCCGTTTTCTGTCGGTCTTTATCGATGGAACGCGGGAATAGGATTCTTCCCGGATTTTGTCGTGGGGGTGGTAGGCCGTGCTGAAGGCGACGGGATTGCCCTCTCGGAGGTCAAGGGGCGGCAGTTGCTACAGTATGATCGGCTGAAGGCCGGGGCAAGTCATGTGAAATACGGGCGTGTGTTCATGGTGGGCAGGGAGACAGACAAGGACCCTTTCAGGCTTTGGAGGCTGGTGGGGGACGCACTCGTCGACGACGGCATCTTCGAAGTGCAACGGTTGCGATATTCCTGACCACACCCCAGGCGCGGAGAGGGTTTAACGTGAGCGCGCGCAGCCAGTCCACCGGATTTACTGGGTAGGGGAGGGCGGCCGGTCTCGGTGTGCATCCGCCAGCAGGCCGATTGCCTCGCGCAGCAGCTCCTCGCGATCCCGCCCGCTGCGCCCTGACAGTTCAGCCAGCACTCCGAGCTCCCTGTCCTCAAGCCGAAGCAGCGGTTCGATCCCATAGTCCCGAAACCACTGATGGAGCTCGCGATCGCCGCCCGAGAGGTGATGATGCACCTCGCGCTTGCCGAGCCGATCGTAGTTCAGGTAATCGAGCGCGGCGTTCGCGAGTTCCGTGTCGAGGGTGCGCAGGTCAGTGAGGTCGAACGGATAGTCGTAGCCGTTGTAGAGCCCGGCGAGGAATCGGACCAGGCGCCCGGCCTGCCCAGTTGTCGGGTGGTTACGGATCGCAGTTTCTATCCGCTCGAGCGCCGGACGCGCTCGCTCCATGATCGCGTCCGTGCTTTCCTCGAGCGCTTCGGACCGCGGTAATCGTTGCCCGAGTGCGATCTCGTGCCACGCGGCATCAAGCTCGCGGGCCTGCGCTTCGGTGGAAACAGTGAAGGTCACTTTGAACGACATGCGGGGCACTCGCGATTACGAGGGAACGAGGACGATCTTGAGCTTTCCGGCCGACCAGAAGAGGAAGTCGAGCGCCTTGGTCGACGGAATGATGGCCGCCTGGGGATATTTATCGGTGAGGGCGTTCACAGCCGCGAGGGGAGTCGGGCCGCCAAGGAGCTCAGCGTAAAGGCCGCGGAGCCATTCGTAGAACCGCAGGCAGCGATCGAGTCCTCTGGCGAAGTCCTTACCACCGGCCGGCGGCGGGAACCCGAGCGCCGTCCCCACGGCCCGATCGTAGATCGGATATGTGGAATCCACCGTCGCGGCGAGCTTCGTGACGAACGAGAACTGCAGCGACTTGTGCTTTCGCAGAGTCTTGTACCGATGAAGATCGGTGGTGATCGCCCGCAGGTCGATCCCGCGCCCGCGCGCGTTCTCCATCAGCTTGAAATACTGCGACTTGAATCCTGGCGTCAGCCCTGCGTTGTCCAGGCGGTAATACGATCGATAGACGAACTGGAAGAGGGAATTCTTGTCGACACCACCCTTTGCG
>JAKAFQ010000320.1 GCA_021817875.1 Pseudomonadota bacterium | reverse complement strand
CTCGGCCTGAACCAGCGTACCGCCGACGCGCGTGAGCTTGGGGGCAAGCCACTCGAGGATCTCCGATGCGGGCGTGATCGGGTAGGCCGCAGCGAAGCGCACGCCGCCGCGGATCGCCCCGAGCCCGACCGCCTCGTTGCCCGTGATCAGCCAGCGCTTGCCGTTGCCCGTCAGTGCCGGAGGCAGCGGCCGCGCCAGGGCAAGCGCGCTGACCGCTTCTGCGCCGGCGCGCGCCGCGGCGAGGTTGGCGGCCATGGCCGTCTCGCCCTTGTGCCCGAAGCGATTCTGCATCACGTGATCGAGCGCGTCGGCCGGGATGCCGAGCAGCCGTGCCGCCGCACCGAGGGCGATCATGTTCGGCCGCCACTCCGGGTGGTCTTTGCACAAGTCCGCGCAGCGCAGCTCGGCACGGCGTGTGCCCGGAGGCACCATCGAGGCCGGAGCCTCGCCCCCGAGCGGATCGCCGATGACCAGCGCGTCCGGGTTCAGCACGATCTCGCTATCGAAGCGGCCGGCGTTCTGCCAGTCGATCGCGAGCAGCAGATCGAAACCGCCACTGTGGCACTCGACCGGCTCCGCCGAGAGACGCACCAGCGCGGCCGCCTCGCCCCCTCGGATCTGTGGTCCCACGGTCCGCGTCAGCAGGCCATTCCAGCCGGCCCGGCAGGCGGCCTCGAGCAGCAACTGACCGGTGGTCAGTACGCCCGCTCCTCCGCTGCCGAGCAGCGCCACGGAAACACTTACAGGGTCATTCACCATGTGCGCTCCGCATCTGCATCTAGAGATTTGGTGTGAGTTGACAGCATATATGTATTCCGGTACCGTAATACTGTAAATCCCGGCGATGCGACTGTCAACGCGGGATGTAAAACGCGATGCCGAGGCTCAGGCGCACTTCGCTTCGCGTAACCGAAGTGGCGCCTTGGAAGTCATGTGATGCAAGCTCTGCGCTGGCTGATGGTGGCCCCGGGCAAGCCGATGCAGGCGGCGGAATTCGTGCCGTCGGCTGCGGCGGGAGAGGTCGTGATCCGTGTCGCCGGCTGCGGCGTATGCCACACGGATCTGGGCTTTTATTACGACGGGGTCCGCACCAATCAGCCGCCGCCGCTGTGCCTCGGACACGAGATCAGCGGCCATGTCGAGGCGGCCGGACCCGGCGCAGAGAGCTGGGTCGGCCGCGCGGTCATCGTTCCGGCCGTGATTCCCTGCGGGCAGTGCGACGCCTGCCGCCGCGGTCGATCCACCATCTGCCCGAAACAGAAAATGCCGGGCAACGATCTGCACGGCGGGTTTGCAACCCACGTGGTCGTGCCGGCTTTCGGTCTGTGCGCCGTGGACGAGACACGCCTGGCGAACGCCGGCCTCGACCTCGCAACGGTCAGCGTGGTCGCCGACGCCGTCACGACGCCCTATCAGGCTGTGACTCAGGCCGGCATCGGTCCCGGCGATCTCGCCATCGTCAACGGAGTCGGGGGGGTCGGCGGTTATTGCGCCCAGATCGCTCACGCGGTCGGCGCGACCGTCGTGGCGATCGACGTCAGTGACAGCAAGCTCGCCACGCTGGGCGAGGTCGCGGCACTCACGCTCAATGCCCGTGGCAGCAGCGTCAAGGAAATCAAGTCGGCCATCCAGGCCTTCGCACAGGCCCATGGCCTGCGAGCGCGCTCGGAGTGGACCATCTTCGAGTGCTCGGGCACGAAGGCAGGCCAGGAAACGGCGTTCGGGCTGCTCAACCACGGAGCGACGCTCGCGGTGGTCGGTTTCACGATGGACAAGGTGGAGGTCCGCCTCTCGAACCTGATGGCCTTCCATGCCCGCGCGCTCGGCAACTGGGGTTGCGCGCCGGAGCTGTATCCGGCCGCGCTCGGACTGGTGCTCGACGGACGGGTGCGCGTCGCCCCGTTCATCGAGAAGCGTCCGCTCGCCGAAATCAACGCCGTCTTCGAGGCGGTGCACCGTCACGAGATCGACAAACGCGTCGTATTGCAGCCCTGACATGTCAACCTTCCCGGCTCATGTTTCCTATGATTTCCGCGGTCACCGCGCGATCGTCACCGGTGCCGCACGCGGCATCGGTCGCGCCATAGCGGATGCGCTCGCCGCGGCGGGCGCCAGCGTGCATGGCTTCGACGTCGGCATTCCCGAGGATTTCCCCTACGGCCGCACCTCGGTCGACATCACCGATGCGGCCGCGGTGAACGCCGCGGTCGCGGCGCTGCCGGCGCCGCCGACACTTCTCGTCAACAATGCGGGCGTGACCCGCGATCGCACCCTCGCCAAGATGACCGACGAGGAATGGACTACCGTCATCAACGTCAACCTGACGGGCGCCTTCCGGATGATTCGCGCGGTTGCGCCGCTGATGGCAAGCGCAGGCTTCGGCCGCATCGTCAGCATCACGTCGATCAACGGCCTGCGGGGGAAGTTCGGGCAGGGCAACTACGCGGCGTCCAAGGCGGGTCTGATCGGCCTGACGAAGTCCGCCGCGAAAGAGTTTGGCCGCAAGGGCATCACCGTGAACGCCGTGGCGCCGGGCATGGTCATGACCCCGATGGCCCGGGGGCTCGCCCCGGAGGTCACCGCCCAGGCGCGTGGCGAGGCCGCGTTGGCGGCGCTCGCGGGCGCGGAGGACATCGCGCACGCGGTCCTGTTCCTGCTGTCGGACGCAGCCCGGGCCATCACGGGCGAAGTGCTGCGAGTCGACGCCGGCCAGTACATCTGAAATCACGGTCACATGCAGCCTGTACCCAGGCATCGGAGACGCACTCATGGCCCCTGCTGACAAGTCCCTGGCGGCAATGATCGATACCCTGGGCGCCGAGCATCGGGTTCTGTTGCCGGAATTGGCGAGACTCGCGGAAGAAGTGACGGCACCGGCCGAGTCGCTCAAGGCGACCTTCGAGCAGGTCGCGCCGCTGCTCGGTGTGCCGCTCGATGAGCACATCGCAAACGAGGATCACGAACTCTTTCCCGCCTACGCCGCAACCGGCGCCGATGCCGGAGTGCTCGGGTTCTTCACCGAGGAGCATCGCGAGATCCTGTCCTTGCGCGACCGGTTGGTGACGGCCATGGAAAGCGATGACGACATCGGTGAAATCCGCTCGCTCGTCGAGGAACTGGCCGACACGCTGTCGTCCCACATGAAGCGGGAGGACGAGATGCTCTTTCCCTCGATGAAAGGCGTCTTTTCCTGAAGAGCACGCGCGCCTCGCGCGGACGGCCGAGAGCCAGCGCCGCGCGCCGGCAACGCCCGCCTTCAGAGCAGATGGCTCGCGAGCAACGCGGATCGGACGCTTCGCCCAGACCGGCGTGAGCCTGAGCGGAACGCCGGCGGACACCGTCCGGGCTCGCCGAACGACCTTTCCGGTTGTGTGACCGGATGGCTGCCGATCGCCGCCGACGCACCGACCGCAGCTCTCGACCCTAACCCTCCGCTGCTGCGCTCGTTCGGCCGTGGGAACCGGCGCTCGAGACCCAGCCCGGGCTATCATCCCCGCTTGAACCCGGCACGGACCCGTATCGCGAGCGGCACGACGGCCATCCATGGAGTGAGTGTCGGCAAGGGAGTGCTCTGCCGTCCCTGGGGACATCGTCGTGACCGTGATCGGCCGGCTCTGATCGGCGGAGCGGCCGTCGTGAGGGCGTCACGCTGTCCGGCGCCAGCCGAGCAGCGCCGGTGACACCGGCCGCGCCGGGTGGCTGCGAATCCTGATCGCACCGGAGGTCCTCCATGTACCTGCTGTATATCGCCAATAAGGCCTATTCCTCCTGGTCATTACGCCCGTGGGTTCTCATGCAGACTCTCGGCATTCCCTTCGAGGAGCGGCTGGTGCCGTTCGGCGGGGGTGCCGACCGGCATGACTTCAGAAAATTCGCCCCCAACGGCAAGGTACCCTGTCTGCATGACGGTGCGACAGTGGTCTGGGATTCGCTGGCGATCGTCGAGTACCTGGCGGAGCGTCACCCCGGGGTGTGGCCCTCGGATACCATCGCCCGCGCCTTCGCGCGCTCGGCCGCCGCGGAGATGCACTCCGGATACGCGGCACTTCGCCAGGTCTGCAGCATGGTTTGCGGCATCCGGGTACGCCTGCATCGCTTTGATGCCGACCCGCAGCAGGACCTTCAGCGGCTGGAGCAGGTCTGGCGGGACGGCTTGACGCGCTTCGGAGGACCGTTCCTGGCGGGATCGAGGTTCAGCGCCGTAGATGCCTTCTTCGCACCGGTGGCGTTTCGCATCCAGACGTATGGCCTCGAGCTCGCAGAGCCGGCGATGGGCTACGCGGCGCGGCTGCTGGCGCTGCCCGCGATGCGACGCTGGTATGAGGCCGCGCTGCGCGAGACTTGGCGCGATACCGCCCACGAACGGGGCACTCTCGAAGCGGGCACGGTGCTGGAAGATCTGCGCCGAACCACCGATGGATAGGCGCGAAACCTGGGGCGAGTGGGGATGCCGAGGAATCGGTCCGGCGTTCCGGGTTACACCGAGGTGACTCTGTCGCATCGCCGTGCCTTCTTGAGCACCGGCCGTGGGCGCTTCATACTCGGCCCCGCTCATCGGTTTCCCACTCGGACTCTGGAGAACACACATGCAAAAATCCGACGGGGTCACAGGCGCGGACGGCATATTGTTGGCGGCGCGGATTCTGCTGGCGCTGCTGTTCCTGATCTTCGGCTGGCAGAAGCTGCTCGACTACTCGGGCACGGTGCAGTACATGATCCATGTCGGCGCGCCGTTTCCGCCGCTGGCGACCGTCATTGCGATCATCATGGAGTTTTTCGTCTCGATCGCCATCATCCTCGGTGTGGCGACCCGGCCTCTGGCGGCGCTGCTGGCGCTGTACACGCTCGGCACCGCGCTCATCGGCCACCGCTACTGGTCGATGGTGGGCATGGCCCGCATGGAGAATGAAATCAACTTCTACAAGAACATCAGCATCATCGGTGGCCTGCTGGTTCTCTATGTCACGGGAGCCGGCCGCTACGCCATCGACAGCGTGTGGCGCGGGCACGGCGTGAGCGGCAGCTGAGCGGTAATACTTCCGGCACGGGACTGCCCCCCTCGCGGCAGCGGATCACGTGAGCACCGTGATGCCGACACCACGGCGTGCGCCGGCACGGTGACGGGCATCCGTGGTCGATGCCCCCCGACCCTCATGGACGCGCAATGGCCGATCCGCGTATCATTGCCGGTTCCAGGCAGCGCGCCCGTAGCTCAGTTGGATAGAGTGGCAGCCTCCGAAGCTGCAGGTCGCTGGTTCGAATCCAGTCGGGCGCGCCAAATTACCGTGAGAGTGGAACGTGCGACGGGGTGAGTCGCTGGTTCGACAAATGTGCCGGGAGCACATTTGAACGGCGCACGGCGCCGGCCCCCGCAGGGGGCGAGGCCCAGGAGGGGCCGAGTAATCCAGTCGGGCGGCTCGTGACCCGCTA
>JAKAFQ010000319.1 GCA_021817875.1 Pseudomonadota bacterium | reverse complement strand
CACGTCGTCTCCGTCCTGCGGGTGGAAGCCGCCCCGGCATGCGAGCCCGACCGCCCTCGCTGCCGCGCTCAGCCGTGCATAGTCAGTGTGGACCACCTCATTCATCGGCGCTCGTCTCGAGCGCTGCGCGCCTGGTAGGGGAACCCGTCCTCGCCCGGCGCCTCGAGCGGATCGATCTGCATGCGCCGTGCGCCCGCATCCACGTCGGCCAGCACCCGCTGTGCATCCGCCGCGAACAGGCTGACGCGCACGAGACCGTTGTCCGGCCGATCGGCGAGCACCTCGCTCAGATCATGCGCCGGTGAGAGAATGATCACGGGACCGCGGATCTGATCGTCCGGCGCGCGCGCATCGCCCGCGCCCTCGATCATCAGGGTGGGCTGAAAGAAGTACCCCGTCAGACCCCAGGGCTGGTAGCGCCGGCCACCGAGCTTGAGCAGTACGCCGCGCCGCAGGGCCCGCCCGACCTGCGCTTCGACCTCCTGCAATCGGGCCGCGCTCGCCAGCGGACCCAGATCGGTCGCCGGCTTCACGGCGTCGCCCGCCTCGAGGAATGCGAGATACTCGTGTAAACGGTTCGCATACGCACCGATCCTCGACGTCTCGACATAGACGCGCACGCTTTGCTCGGCACGCTGACCGCTGTGATACAGCCGCCTCGCGGCCGCCCCTGCCACCGCCGTTTCGAGCTGCACATCGGCACTCACATAGACGATATCGGTTGCGGCCGGCGCATCGGCCGGTCGCACGCACTCGACGCTCTCGAGCTCCACCCCGACCGGGTCTCCCACCAGCACGCTCAGCGCCCCTTGCGAGAGCCCTTCGCAAGCGCTCGCCGCGCGCAGGACCGTCAGGGGCGCCTGCGCCGGCAAGGCCACCACGCAGGCCACGCCACGTGCCAGCCGGTCCGCCACAATGCGGGACCAATCCAGCAGCGCCGTATCGGGGCGAGGGCACACCAGGCATACCGCCGGCGCCGCCTGGGTTGTCTTCGCGGCCCTATCGACCTGCCAGCACGCGGCGGCGCGGCGCACCCCATCGAGGGATTCGGCGAAAACCTGTCCGGTCTCGCGCGCGTGACACAGGGCCAGTTCGCGCTGGTCGGCGAACAGCCGTTCGCCCACCGCGGCCAAGAGTGCGGCGCGCTCCTCGGTCCGGCGCGGGAACCCGGCGGCGGCCGCGTGCGCGGCGCCCACGGCCGTCTGCCACTGCGGCGCATCGGACAGGCCGACCGAGCCCACCGGCCGCAGTGTCGAAGGGTTCGTGACGATCCGCGTCCCGGCACCCGCCGGTGCCACCCATCTCCCGGCGATCATGACGTCCGCGACTTCCGACACGCTCAACCTCCGCAGTCACGCCGGCGGCGCACGGCCCAAGATCCCCGGCGACGCGTCGCCGCGCCATCAGCTTGAGACACACGCGAAAGATATAGACCTGAGCCGGCCACGCCATCGGCAAGAAACCGCGGCGCGATCAGACATTGACACGCTCCGGACGCGACACATTCCCGGCACAGGGATTCGCGCGTCGGGCACAGGCAGATATTCTCCCGCATTCTCCTGATGCCATATTACCGAGCCATATTACCGAGAATTCTCGTTCAAGGATCCTGTCGTCGTCGGCGCCGATAACGATCCATTCATGCGCAGCCAAGCGCAGTACATGGCGCTGCTCGCGAATAGCCTGTCAGCGGCCGAGGCCGCCAAGCTGCCGCGTGTGGAAGTGAGTCGGGTGCGCCAGAGGCTGCGGCAGCGGTCTCTGTTCATACGGGCTGCGATAAAGGCCGCCGCAGCCCGCTACCGCAAGATCATCGGGCTTCTCCGCGCCCACCCCGGACCCACATGAACCCGCCATGACGGTCTCCTTCGAGCAGCTGGTCAACGAGCTCGATCCGCCCACGGCCGCCTGATCGAATCGACCCCGTCAGCTCCAGATGGTTGAGGACGCCGCGCCTCGCCCCCCCATCAACAATGAGCAGAATACCCCGGCCAAGCCCTCGATTTGGGCGCGCACGCCCCTATCCGCAGCAAGTCGCAACAGGCCGATACGTCATGCCATTCGCAGAATTGGCTTGATCGCACGCTGCCGCTCCATGGCGTCCATTGCTTCGTTGATCTTCTCGAACGGGAAGAAGGTGACGATCTTGTCGAACGGAAACCTGCCCTGTTCATAGAGCTCGATCAAAGCCGGAATGAACACTTCCGGCACGGAGTCGCCCTCGATGATGCCGCGGACCGAACGGCCGGCAGTCATCAGATGGGCAATGTTCAGCCGAATTTCGCTGTCGAGTCTGGGTGCGCCGAGCAGCCCACACACGCCCAGGGGCGCCAGGCTCTTCACCCCCTGCTGGATCACTTCCGGAATTCCCGTCGTCTCCAGCACGTATTGCGCACCCCCCGGGATGATTTCCTGAAGTGCCTCGGACAGGTCCATTTTGTCGGGCATCAGGCCATGCGTCGCTCCGAGCATTCGGGCGAGCCCGAGCCGATCAGCCTGCAGATCAACGGCGACGATCGTCGTGGCTCCCATCAGGCGCGCCGCCATGACCGCACTCAATCCGACCGATCCGGCGCCGATGACCACAAGCGAGCTGCCTGCGGCCATGTTGAGCGAGTTCATCACGGCGCCCGCACCGGTCTGAATGCCGCACGCCAACGGCCCCAAGAGCTCCAAGGGCGCATCCTTGGCCACTCTTACGACGTTGCGTTCATCAGCGACGGCGTAGCTCGCGAACGACGATTGACCGAAAAAGTGGCTGTGTACTGTTTCAGTGCCGGATCTCAGAGCTGACGTGCCGTCCGGTCTCTGGCCCGCGAAATTGCAGGCAAAGAAGTCAGCGCAGTCGCTCGGCTTGCCGATGTGGCAATTCCGGCAGCTTCCGCACGAGGCATAGCTGACGACAACATGATCTCCGGGGCGCAATTTGCCGACAGATTTGCCCACGGCTTCCACGACGCCCGCCCCTTCGTGACCCAGGACAATGGGCTGCGGAACGGGAAATAGCTGGTCACGCATCGCCATGTCAGTATGGCAAATGCCAACGGCCGTCATTCTGATCAAGACCTCGTTGTCCCGCGGCGACTCGAGGTCGAGCTGTTCCAACTCTAGTGGCGCTCGAGGTGAACGCGCCACGGCGGCCATGATTTTCATGTCGGTTGCAGGCATTCAGAAAGTGAGTTGGACATCAGCGGCTCATCGCCGGTAGCGCCTCGGCAATCGTCCGACCGCAGGCAGCAAACGCGCCCCACTGCCGAAATACTATACACCAGACAGGCCGAATCGCTTCACCGGCTGAACCGCGGCATGAATGAACGCGTCCCACAACGCTGCTCACCCTCCCATGGCGGCGGCGAACTCAGCCTCAGGGGCGCGCACCATCGCAGACCGGCGCCGGGACGCGCTGCGGCTTTTGCGGCTTCGACTATCGCCGCATCCGCGGGAGCACCTATGCTTGGAGTGGCACGCAGAACTCGGCGAGCAGCGTGAGGGCGAGACCGATTTGCAGGGCCGGCCTGCCGTGCTCGACATCGGACGCGAGTTGCCTGCTCACGCCCGCGGTCGCGGCAAGGTCGTCGAGTCCGACGCGACAGGGCCACCGCACGGCGCGGATGGCGAGGCCTCGATCAGCGGGTGTCCGATCCGGATGCGCATCGTTGAGTTCTCAAGATATCAGGAGCAGGAATGATGGAGAGTCTGGCACCACCGGCCCATGGATTTCCTACGAGCGCTGGAAGCTTGAGTTGATGATCGGGGCGCTCATGATGCAATTCCCTCTGACGCAGGAACGTAGTGCGCAGCAGTCCTCCCCAAAACGAGCTGCTGGACATGGACCCGAGAGAAACCCTGCACCAGAACGCGCGCCAGGGCCGGTATGGATCGCCACTGTCACCGATCTTCGGAAAAGACATGCTGGCTGAGGGATTTGAACCCCCGACCAACGATTTACAAAGCAGCGATCGGGAGTTCTAGGGGCTTATCTATCAACCACTTGCAACGCTTGCCAGCCCCCGTCCCCAGGCCCACCAAGGCACAGTTACGGCACACCCAAGCTGAGTTCGGCACATTCCCGGTACACAGCCAGCAAAGCAGCCGCAACGACAATCAAATAACCATGACGTGACGATCAGCGCCGCTCATGCCCTCACTCGCTGGAGCATGTCGGGCACGATGAGGTGCTGTACAGTCGATATGAGCCTCGCTTCGCCGCCCAAGAATACGCGAGCCGGCTCCGGATAGAGGGCGTTTTCGGCTTCGATGCGCTGCACCAGCCCGCTTAGCGCATCCGGCAGATCTCGTGTAAGGCGATCCAGCTCGCGCTCGCCGACCCGCCGGGGCAGGCCAAGGACTTCACCGGCGCTCAGAACGGAATTGCGGTTCACTTGAGCAAACGTCGTCGCATCTGGCAACGGGATAGCCAGGTGGGTAGCGGGCCAATCCGCACGCTCATTGGCGAAGGCGCGGGTGTGATATGACCCGGTGCTCAACAGATCGTAGGCCGGCGCGAACTCGATGCCCTCGGCGCTCACGAGGAAGGACAGGTTCTTCAGGTGGTTGTCACCGTTGGCCACGAGTAAGTTGAACACGAGCCATCGATACAACTCCAGTCTGGTGCTGACGCGATTTCGGCAGTACTCGATGATCTGCGCAAGGGTGGGCAGGGTCGCGGTCTGGTATTTGAAAGTGCGGGACTTGCTGAGCAGCTGACACGCATCGATGATGTGACGACGTTGAATGCGGCCTTCAGGATCGATTCGACGATCGAAGCGCTCGATGAGGTAAATCGGCTCTGGTGTGTAGCGTCGGAAGACGGGCGGAACTGACAGTCCGATGTCGCGAGCCACGCTCATCACGATGTATTCGTTGATAACGGATGCGGGATAGTTATCACTCACGTGGTTGGGCTTGAGAATGTGCGTCGAGGGCTCGCTACCTATGGGCTCAAAGAGTGCGCCGTCGCGGTAGACGACCAGAAGTTTGTCCTGCGCGCCAGCCAGCGACATCCGTTTGGGGGCATCGCTGCTGAGCGTCGCGTGCGGCAGGTTGCGAATACGTCGGGCGATCTCCTCGTCGGAGAGTGGCCTCAGGCCGCCGGGCTCGTTGAAATCCTTGTCGGGCGGGAGGAGGACGAGGGAGCCGGCCGACTCGGCTCCCAGATACTCGAGCAAGGCGAAGGCATCATCACCATGGATCCTGGCTTCCTTGCTGAGCGCTTCGCGCATCTGCTCTTCGGGCAGGAGATTGTCGAAATACCATTGGACGGGGCGTTCGGTACCGCCGTCCTGATGCAGGAGCGTTGAGCGCGGCAAGGCCGGCGAGAGATCGAAGCTGTCTGGTGCGGCTGCCCATGCAGGGTCGTACTGGAAGTTCCAGAGATCGTTGCCTTCGTTGAGGGTACCTATGCGTCGATCGTTTAGGTAGCCGACGAGTGTGCGCATGAGGGATTAG
>JAKAFQ010000318.1 GCA_021817875.1 Pseudomonadota bacterium | reverse complement strand
GTCGCGGAGGGCATGACGTGACTTGACCTGCCACGGGATTTTTCCTCCACGAGGACTTAGAGTCCGCCCCAACGAAGGGACGGACAATGAAGCGATCGAGATACAGCGAAGAGCAGATAATCGGTATCCTGGCCGAGCATGAGGCTGGTGCGAAGTGTGCGGACCTGTGCCGCAAGCACGGCATGTCGGAAGGCACTGAACCGCGCCGTGTTTTCCGGAGGCTGATTTCGGTTAGTTATGCGGCCATGTCTTCAGTTTCCAGAGCCTGACCTGCCCCCCCGGGGCTGCTCAAGCGAAGTTCTTCTGACAGAGCCGTTTCAACCGCTCGGAATCTACCTTCTCGGTGATTATCAGCGGAGGAGGTCCGGCAGATCGTATAGTAGCCGCAAAGCGTCGGTCCATCCCACCTCCGAGAACAACTGCAGGATCTCGACCAGCATCGCACGCCGCTTGGGATCGTCGAAGATGCCTCGATGGTCTGCAATGTACCGCTTCACGACCTGCACGACGGCGGTGCTGCCGAGGCTCTCGTAGTGATACCCCTCCTCGGCGCCCACCCCGGTGAGGATGGCGTGGATCGCCGTGAACACCGCTATCGGGTCGCCGGGCATCAGATGCTCGTACAGCTCGATCAGGTAATGAAGCGTTGCAGGCTCGCGGGACTGCTGGAGGAGCCCAAGGATCGCTGCATAGTCTGCCAGGAAGCGCGACTTGGCATCGGGATTGTTTAGGCCTGGCCCATCTTCCTTGTCCTCCGCCCGCGCGCCAGCGCCGAAGTAGAGTTGCATCGCGGCGTGGTGGATCACATGCTCAGCCGCGCTGTAGCGCTCGGCTGCGGCCTTCGTCTCCTCGTGCGTGGTCGCCGACATCAGGACTGCGTGTTCCTTCTCCGATATCGCTAGCGCCGGCTCTAGGATTGCTTTGAACCCATCCTGAGCGCGGTCGCACATGTCCCGATCGCCTTGCTCGGCATGAGCCGCGTAGCGGCCGAAGAATGCGCCCCGCAAGCTGGAGGTGTACGCGTTCAGCGCATCCTGGAAGCATTGGGGGTCGGCTGCCCATTCCTCGATCCAGGCGCGGCCTATCGGCCGACCTTGCCCAGCGTGCAGTTGCGCGGCCCAGCCGCCGAGACATTCCTTCAGGTGGCTCCCGGAGCCGTCCTTGTCGGAGAATTCGCTGAGCCGGTCCTTCGCCAAAGTCAGGATGCGTTCGCAGCGTTCCGGCTCGGCATTTCTGAACCGCCTTAGCGCGTGCCCAAGGTATGCCGTCAAGATCTGCTCGTCGCTCTCGCTGGCGGCGATGCGCTCGCCCATCGACCACATCCGGTTGGGGGCCGCCCTGCAGATGACCTGTAGGTTCTGCGCGGCCTGCAGCCGAACGGCGGGCTCATCGTCCTGCAGGATCGCCTCGATCCGGTCGACGATCTCCGGTCGCTCCTCGGCGAACCGCGGTGCCAGCGAGACCCATGCTTCCGCTGCGTATACTCTCACAGACAGGTTCCCCCAGCTGATGCTCATCCCCCGGTCTCGCGCCGTTCGGGATACATGCTAGACGACAGCCGATCGAGCACCGCGAACAACGTGTCCAGGTCGGGCAGGCCGTCCGCGCCCGGAGCGTAGTTCGGGCTGGAGGCGACGCGCTCGACTGCGTTCGAGATGTGGCCCCAAGCCGAGTGGTCAACGTGGCCGTGGAGTCCGGGATTGGGTGCTGGCAGACGAATGCGAACCAGTCTCTGGTAGGGCAGGGAGGCTGCCCCTTATTCGGCGCAGAGGCCGCGCCACTCGGCGAGAGCGGCGGCGCGGGTCTGCTTGAAGAGGGAGCGGGAGGAGAGAGACCGTTCCTGGTTGAAGTGGTTGAAGACTGAGGCGTGGACGGCGGCGAATTTCTGTAGTGTGCGCATTCGCCGAAAGCGGAGCATCGCCCGCTCGCGTCTTCGGAACGGCTGGTGGGAATTCTCCGCCCGATTGTTGGCCCAGCGACCGGTTTCCTGCCTGTCGCTGATGCCGAGCTCCCGAAGGGCAGCGCCATAGGAGCGCAGCCGACCGGTCACCAGCGCCACGACCTGACCGTGCCGCTTCAAGGACTTCCTCAAGAATTTCAATGCAGCAGCCTTGTCTCTGGTCTTCGTCACGAAGCTCTCGAGGACCTCGCCTTCGTGGTCGACAGCGCGCCAGAGGTAGTGCCGCTCGCCGTTGATCTTCACGAACACCTCGTCCAGATGCCACCGCCAGTGGCTCGACCGCATTCCCTCAACACGGCGCTTTCGGATCTCGGCGGCAAAGAGTGGCCCGAACCGGTGCCACCAATACCGCACCGTTTCGTGGCAGATATTGATCCCCCTCTCGTGCAGCAGATCCTCGACGTTCCGCAGCGAAAGCGGGAACCGAATGTACAACATGACCGCCAGGCGGATGATCTCGGGTGACGTCTTGAAGTAGCGGAACGGGGAGCGCTGGGTCATGGACCGACGCTACCCGCCGGCTTGTCCCACCTCAAGTCGGGTTGCTCTGACACTGCCGGTCGAAAAGGTGACGGACCCCCGTGCCATCGCGATGGCCGGCGTGATGTCGACGCCCGGCATCAGCATTGACGGGAAACTCGTTCACGCTGGCGGCCTGCCCGACGCCACCAAACTCGACGGCTGGCTGTCAGCCTGACACAAAGGCGACAGGTTCTGGAAGACCAATGCGAACAAGTCTCTGGTAGGGTAGGGAAGCTGCCCCTTATTCGGCGCAGAGGCCGCGCCACTCGGCGAGAGCGGCGGAGCGGGTCTGCTTGAAGATGGAGCTGGAAGAGAGGCTGCGCCCCTGGTTGAAGTGGTTGAGAACGGAAGCGTGGACTGCGGCGAACTTCTGCAATGTTCGCATCCGCCGAGAGCGGAGCACGGCCCGCTCGCGCCTTCGGAACGGCTGGTGGGAATTCTCAGCGCGATTGCTGGCCCAGCGACCGGTCTCCTGCCGGTCGCCAATGCCGAGTTCCCGCAGGGCGGCCCCGTAGGATCGTAACCTGTCGGCGACGATCGCTCGGGCAGAACCATGGCGCTTCAGGGATTTCCTGAGGAATTTCAATGCGGCTTTCTTGTCCCGCGTCTTCGTCACGAAGCTCTTGAGGACCTCGCCTTCGTGATCGACAGCCCGCCACAGATAGTGCCGCTTGCCGTTGATTATCACGAAAATCTCGTCCAAGTGCCACCGCCATCGGCTCGATCGCATGCCGTCGACACGGCGTTTCCGGATCTCAGAGGCGAACAGCGGCCCGAACCGATGCCACCAGAAGCGCACCGTCTCATGGCAAATGTCGGTGCCGCGCTCGTGCAAAAGGTCCTCAACGTTGCGCAGCGACAGAGGGAACCGGATGTACATCATGACCGCTAGGCGGATGATCTCGGGGCTGGTCTTGAAGTAGCTGAACGGCGGGTGCTGGGGCATGGACGGAGGCTACCCAGCCCCCCGGGGCTGCTCAAGCGAGGTTCCTTTGACAGCGCCCCCGCTACTGCTGCGTGCGGCGTCAGGCAAGCGGGCCTGAGCGCGGGGTCAGACCGAGCCGTCGTCGATAAGCGGGCTTGGCCGAGCGAGGCGAATGAGCTCGGCCGGGTCGGCGATCCGCACCGTCGTGCCCTCGACCTTCACTCCGTAAGGCTCGAGGCTGCGGAAGGCTCGGCTCAGGTTCTCCGGTGTCATACCGAGGTAGGCGGCGAGCCGCCGCTTCTCCACTTCGAGCTCGAAGGCAGGGGCATCGCCCACCGACGAGCGTTGGCGCAGGAGATGGTTCGCCAGCCGCTCCAGCCCATTGCGCAGCTTCAGGCCCTTCGTGTGCTTAACCACGACTCGATAGCACTGCGCCAACTCCGCCACCACTGCCCGGGCGAAGGCGGGGTCGACGGCGAACACCGCGCGCACGTCTTGCGAAGGGATCAGCATGATCCGCGCCCGGTCGAGGGTGCGGGCTGACATCAGGTAGGGCGCGTCACGGATCGTCGCGGCGACGATGAAGGTCGAGACCGGATGGACGAGTTGCATCACCGTCTCGCGCCCGCTCCAAGCGGCAAAGAGCTCCACGGCGCCTTCGACCACCACATGCAGGAAATCGCTCGGGTCGCCCTCGCGGATAAGCTCGATCTGCGGCGGAAAGGTCTGCAAATATGCGCCGCGCATCAGCGCCTCGAAGTTCTCCGCGGCAATCTCGGCGAAAAGCGGCAGCGCCCGAATCTCTGGAAAGTCGCGTTCAAGCATCTCTGCCCTCGAAGTCTGGCTTGATAATAGTCAATTCTGTGGCCGTGGGAAGTCAATCACGCGCCTGGCGACCGCGCTGGACCAATTGATCACGAGCAGCCCGGTACCTGACGTTTTCTCGTATCCCATTTATTTCAAACGGCCTTTCTCGAATTCTGATCTGGATCAAGTCTCCTTTCGGGGTTGTTCGCGACAGGAAGGGCATCGCGACCGGTCACGTGCCGGCGACCCGAATCCCGAATGGAGGGACAACCATGCAGACAGAGAGCCAGAGCCCGCGCGCAGATCAAAACCGCGCGCTGGGTCTGAGCACGATCGCCTTCACCATCTGCTTTGCGGTGTGGACGATCTTTTCCATCATCGGTATCGAGATCAAGAAGGAGCTATCGCTCAACGAGTTGCAGTTCGGTATCCTCGTCGCGACACCGGTACTGACTGGCTCGATCAGCCGCATCTTCCTCGGCATTCTAACCGAGCGCTTCGGCGGGCGGTTGATATTTACGCTGCAGATGCTGCTTACCGCAGCCGCCACTTGGGCTCTGACTTTCGCCTCGACCTATCCGATGTTTTTGCTGGCTGCGCTCGGCGTTGGTTTGGCCGGCGGCTCGTTCATCGTCGGCATAGCCTATGTCAGCCGCTGGTTTCCAGCCGGCAAGCAGGGAACCGCTCTCGGTATCTTCGGTGCGGGCAACGTTGGCGCGGCAGTGACGACCTTCGCCGCACCCTTTGTCATGCTGGCGATAGGTTGGCACGGCGTGGCACACGTTTGGGCAGCGGTACTGGCGCTGATGGCGTTGGTCTTCCTTATTTTTGCGAAGGACGATCCGGAGCACGCCGCGCGTCGCGCTACTGGCGCACGTGGTCCTTCTCTCGCGGAGCAGTTGGCTCCGCTCAAGAACCTACAGGTCTGGCGCTTCTCGCTGTACTACTTATTCGTCTTCGGCGGGTTCGTGGCCGCGATAGCCGCTTTTTCGATCCCACGAATCGTCGAAGCGGTAGGGGGCATCCTCGGGGATGGTGATTGCAAGGGGAACAAACCACTTCTGTCCCTCGACCCTGAGGGAAAATGACGCCCTGACGGTGGACCCTCCTTCCTCCCGAGCCAGGGCGATACGGTCGTCTTCGGTTCGTGGACGCAGGGGCGCCGGCACGCTCACCGTTAAGTCGACGTGAAGATCTCCCTGCCACCGGCTTTCGATGCACAGGAGTCCCGT
>JAKAFQ010000317.1 GCA_021817875.1 Pseudomonadota bacterium | reverse complement strand
ATCAGCGGCTCCGGTAGGGATTGGCGAAGCCGAGCCGGCGCAGCACCCGGATCTCGCGCCGCTCCATGCGATGGGCGTCCGGTTCGCGCTGGTGGTCATAGCCGATCAGATGCAGCGCCCCGTGCACCACCAGATGGGCCCAATGGGCCCGCAGCGCCTTGCCCTGTTCACGCGCTTCGGCCCGCACCACCTGCGCACAGATGACCAGATCCCCGAGCGGTCTCGGAACGGTGTCGATCACGCCGGGCCACTGCGCCGGAAACGACAGAACGTTGGTCGGTGTGTCCTTACCGCGGTAACGACAGTTGAGCCGACGGCTCTCGGCCGGCCCAACGACGCGCACGCCGAGTTCGGCGCGCGCAGCACGCCGTCCGAGCGCGCTGCCGGCCCAGAGTACGATCTCGCCGGTAGGCGGAGCCCAGCCGCGCACACATCGTTGAACGTCGACTTGCGGGAGGCGTGGCGCACTCGCAGAGTTCACTGTTCCGATGCCGCCGCGCATCACGAGGGCTCTCCCTTGCCCTGCGTCGCGGTACGCGACTCATAAGCCTGCACGATGCGCTGCACGAGCGGATGGCGCACGACATCGCGGGCGTCGAAGAAGGTGAACGCCACGCCCTCGACACCGCGCAATACGTCGATCACGTGACTCAGCCCGGACTGGCGTCCGGCCGGCAGGTCCGTCTGGGTGATATCGCCGGTTACGACGGCCTTGGAGCCAAAGCCGATGCGGGTGAGGAACATCTTCATCTGTTCGATGGTGGTGTTCTGCGCCTCATCGAGAATGATGAACGAGTCGTTGAGAGAGCGTCCGCGCATGAAGGCAAGCGGCGCCACTTCGATGACGTTGCGCTCGATGAAGCGCGAGACCCGGTCGAAGCCGAGCATTTCGTACAGGGCATCGTACATGGGCCGCAGATACGGATCGACCTTCTGAGTGAGGTCGCCCGGCAGGAACCCGAGGCGCTCTCCGGCCTCCACGGCGGGACGGACCAGCACGACGCGCCGGATGGCCTCGGCCTGCAGCGCCTCCACGGCGCAGGCGACGGCGAGATAGGTCTTGCCGGTGCCGGCCGGGCCGATACCGAAAGTCAGATCAGTGCCGCGGATGTGCGCGAGGTACTGGCGCTGGTGGTGGCCACGCGCCCGCAGCCCGCCCCTGGGCAACCGGATGCCGGGGTCCTCGGACGGCTCGCCATGCGCCTGGCCGGACTCTCGCTCGCGCAGCGCCAAGTGCACGCGCTCGGGTGTCACCTCCTCGTCCTTGGCCAGCGCGAACAGTTCGCGCAGAGTTTCCTCGGCGCTGCCGGCTCGCGCGCCGAGCACCCGGAAGCTGTCCCCGCGCCGTCGGATCTCCACATCGAGCCGCGCTTCGAGCAGCCGCAGATTCTCATCCAACGGACCGCACAGATTCGCCAGCCGTGCGTTGTCCGCCGGTCCCAGGGCGAACTCGCGCGATGCGTCGGGCAGGGCTACTGGCACAGGCGTCCGCGCAGGCTGTGGGGCAGTGCCGCGGTCACGACAACCTCGACGAAGCGCCCGATGAGCTCGGTCGGACCGGCGAAATTGATCCACCGGTTGTTCTCGGTGCGCCCGGCGAGTTCCCGCGCGTCTTTTCGGGCGGGACGCTCGATCAGCACGCGCTGCACGCTGCCCACCATGCCTTCGCTGATGGCGCGAGCCTGGCTGTCGAGCTGGGCCTGCAGCCGCGCGAGGCGCGCCTGTTTGACGTCGTGAGGGGTGTCGTCCGGCAGTGAGGCGGCGGGCGTACCGGGCCGGCGACTATAGATGAAGCTGAAGGACTGATCGAACCCGACGTCGCGCACCAGCGCAAGCGTCGCCTCGAAATCACGCTCGCTCTCCCCGGGAAAGCCGACGATGATGTCGGAGGAAATGCTGATCCCGGGTCGCACGGCACGCAATCTGCGCACCTTGTCCTTGAATTCGAGCGAGGTATAGCCGCGCTTCATCAGCGAGAGCATGCGGTCCGAGCCGCTCTGCACGGCGAGGTGCAGGTGATGGGCGAGCTTGGGCACCTCGGCGAACGCTTCGATCAGACTGTCATCAAACTCCAGCGGATGAGAGGTGGTGAAGCGGATGCGCTCGATCTGCGGAAGCGCCGCCACGTGGTGGATGAGCGTGGCGAGATCCACCACTGCCCCGTCCGACATCTCTCCGGCGTAGGCGTTGACGTTCTGGCCGAGAAGCGTGATCTCCCGGACACCCTGGGCGGCGAGCTGACGGACTTCCCCGAGCACGGAGTCGAACGGGCGGCTGACTTCCTCCCCGCGGGTGTAGGGGACAATGCAGAAGCTGCAGTACTTGCTGCAGCCTTCCATGACGGACACGAAAGCGCTGGCGCCTTCGACGCGCGGCTCGGGCAGGTGGTCGAACTTCTCGATCTCCGGGAAGCTGACGTCCACCTGGGAGCGGCCGGTGCGGCCGAGCTGCTCGATCATTTCGGGCAGCCGGTGCAGCGTCTGGGGACCGAACACCAGATCGACGAACGGCGCGCGCGTGGTGATGGCCTCGCCCTCCTGGCTGGCCACACAGCCTCCCACGCCAATCAGCACGTGTGGGCGTTGCGTCTTGAACCGCCGCCACTCCCCCAGCAGGGAAAACACTTTCTCCTGCGCTTTCTCGCGCACCGAGCAGGTGTTCATGAGCAGCACGTCCGCCTCGGCCGGGTCGTCGGTAGGGGACAGACCGAGCCCCGTGCACAGTACGTCCGCCATGCGGGCGGAATCGTACTCGTTCATCTGGCAGCCGAAGGTCTTGATGTAGTAGTGACGGGGCATGGCGCTCGGGGATGGAGAGAGCGGAATTTTACGGCCTGGAAAGCCCGACCGCACGGCCACTGCGCTCGGCGGCCTGCCAGGATATAAAATCCAATATTTTTCAATGGCTTAAGCAGACCCAGGCAGATGGTGCGTCAATTCCGTCGCGCTGGGCGCTAGACCCGATTCAGGTCATAATGAGTCTATGGCTTCCCGTAATGCTCCCCGCCGCTCGCCGGCCCGGCCCTCCGAAGGACGTATCCTGGTGATCGACGTCGGAGGATCCCATGTCAAATTCCGCATGGGACCTGATGGTGAGATCCGACGGTTCGAGTCGGGTCCGGACATGACGGCGGCCACCATGGCGCGACAGGTGCGCCGACTGGCCAAGGACCTGCCCTACGAGGCGATCTCGATCGGCTATCCGGGGCCGGTGATTCGCGGGCGCATCATCGGCGAACCGCACAACCTCGGATCCGGCTGGGTGCGGTATGACTTCGCCAAGACCCTCGGCCGGCCTGTCCGGGTGGTCAACGACGCCACCATGCAGGCGCTCGGCAGCTACGAAGGCGGACGGATGCTGTTCCTCGGGCTCGGCACCGGCCTCGGCACGGCGTTGATCCTCGACGGCATCGTGGAATCGATGGAGATCGGCCATGCGCACTTCAAGCGCGGCCGCACTTTCGAGGACTATCTGGGGGAGAACGGCCGCAAGCGCCTGGGCACCCGGAAGTGGCGCAAGGCCGTCGTCGAGGTCGTCGAGCAGCTCAAAGCGGTGTTCGAAGTCGATTATGTGGTGCTCGGCGGCGGCAACGTCAGACGGCTCAAATCACTGCCCGCGGGTGCGCGTCTCGGCGACAACCTGAATGCGTTCGCGGGCGGACTGCGCTTGTGGCGCGGCGCCCCTGGCCTGACCGACCCGGGAGCCGGGCAGACGTAAGCCCCGCGCGCGAGCGCCGGGTGATTCCCGTGCCACACGCGCCGCCGCCGCGCGCCGGCCGCCGCGGGCTTGATTTTCCAGCGTCGCCACACTGACAATGCGCGCCGCCCGTCCAACACCGGACGGGCAGGCGCGTTCCGGCACCGCCGCCGGCTCGAGGGGTCCATGCGACGATTTGCTTCCTCCGCGAGGCTGGCAGCGCCAGCCTGCATGCTTGTCTGTGCTTCGCCGCTCGCACACGCCGCGGATCGAACCGCGGCGGCCGCCGCGGTCACTCATCCGGGGGACACCGCCTGGCTGTTGACCGCAACGGCGTTCGTGCTGTCGATGACCCTGCCCGGGCTGGTCGCCTTTTACTCCGGGCTGGTGCGCCACAAGAACGTGCTGTCGATCGCCATGCAGTGCTTCGCCATCACCTGCCTGGTCAGTCTGTTGTGGCTCGCCGGTGGATATGAGCTGGCGTTCGGCAACGGCGGCGCGCTGCAGGCGCTGATCGGCTCGGTGCACGCCGGGTGGTTCGGGGGCATCGGCCGCAACGCCGTGCACGGGGACACGCCCGAGGCCGCTTTCGTGATGTTCCAGCTCACCTTCGCGATCATCACCCCGGCGCTGGTGATCGGCGGTTTCGCCGAGCGCATGAAGTTCAGCGCCATGCTGTGGTTTTCCGGACTGTGGCTCATCGTGGTGTATCTGCCGGTGACGCACTGGGTCTGGGGCGGCGGCTGGCTCGCGCGGTGCGGTGTGCTCGATTTCGCGGGCGGCATCGTGGTGCACGTCACCGCCGGCGTCGGTGCCCTGGTGAGCGCGCTGGTGCTCAGGCACCGCAAAGGCTTTCCGCATACCGCCATGCCGCCACACAACATGTCGCTGACCGTACTCGGCGCGGGCATGCTCTGGGTCGGCTGGTACGGGTTCAACGGCGGCAGCGCGCTTGCCGCCAACAGCTCGGCCGCCATGGCCATACTGGTGACTCAGCTCGGAGCGGCCACCGGCGCGCTCACCTGGATGACGTTGGAGTGGCTCAAATTCGACAAGCCGAGCGTACTCGGCATCGTCACGGGCATGGTCGCGGGACTCGGCACCATCACCCCGGCGTCGGGGTTCGTAGGACCGCTGGGCGCGATCATCATCGGTGCTGCCGCGGGTCTGGTCTGCTTTTTCGCGACCCAGGTTCTGAAGCGCCGGCTGCATATCGATGATTCGCTCGATGTCTCGCCGGTACATGGCGTCGGCGGCGCGCTCGGCACCCTGCTGACGGGGGTGTTCGTCGCGTCGCGCTTCGGTGGGATTGGTTACGCCCCCGGCATGGACCTGGTGCGGCAGGTCGGAGTGCAGGCGCTGGGGGTGGCCGCCGTCGGCCTGTGGTGCGCCGCGGGAACGTACCTGATCCTGAAGCTCCTTCAGGCGACGGTCGGACTGCGGGTCAGCGAAGACGAGGAGCGTGAGGGCCTCGATCTTTCCCAGCACGGCGAGCGGGCTTATAACGACTGAATCGCAAGCCTGTGCCCCAGGACGTGCGCTCAGGCTGCATGGTCACCGACGACGAAAGAGGCCGGCGGCAAGGACGCCGCCGGCCTCTGGGTGAGGAATGGGTTTCGGTACTTTCAGAACGGAATGTCGTCGTCGAAATCGGTCCCCTCACCCGAGCCGCCCCCCGAGGGTCCGGCATATTCCGCAGCGGCCTCGCGCGGTCCCGCTGCGGTCGCGCTGCCTGAAGGCGCGCCGCCGCCCGAA
>JAKAFQ010000316.1 GCA_021817875.1 Pseudomonadota bacterium | reverse complement strand
GTCCGTTCTTCAAGCGCGCGACGTGCACCAGGCCCGCCTTGAGATCGACCTGGTCCCAGCGCAAGGCGACGAGCTCCGCGACCCGCAGCCCATGCCGGTAGGCGATCAGGATCAGCGTGCGATCGCGTGCGCCGTGGCGGCCGACCTTGGCGGAGGCCGCGAGGAGCTTCTCGACCTCCGCCGGCGTCAGGTATTCGCGCGAGCGCTTCGAGGCGTTGGAAGTTCGGCGCGGGGGGATAGAAGGGTAGGGGGCCGCTCGAGATCTCGGCGCTGACGGCTTCCTATTGCGTCGGCGCGATCCGACTTTCCCTTTTTCGAGTGTTGGCGCGCGTTTGGGCGCTACTGCTTTTTGTGAGTTCCAGCGATAAATGGCGGGGTTTCTTCGGCGATAAATGGCGGTATCGATCACGCTAGGCTGCACGATCGCGTTTCACGATGTCGAGCACGGTGTTCTTGCTGATGCCGAGGCGGTGACTGATTTCCCGGTACGACTGCCCGGCGCCGACCAGCTGCAAGACCTTTGGCGCGTGACGATCCGCTTTGATTCGCTGACCCGGCCGGCGGCCGAAAGTTACGCCGCGCTTTTTCGCGGCGGCGATACCGGAGCGCACTCGCTCACGAAGTAGGTCGCGCTCAAATTCAGCCAGCGCCGCCATCAGCGAGGCAATGAGCTTGCCCTGAGCGCTGCGCAGATCGAGCTGCAGGCCGGTCTGGGCGATCAGGGAAACGTTCCAGGCCTGCAGATCCTGAAGCGTATGCAATAGATCGAGCATCGAGCGACCCCAGCGGGTGAGCTCGGTCACGAGGACCACATCGATCTTGCGAGCCTGGGCGAGGCCGAGAATCGCCTTACGCTTGTTACGGTCGTCCTTGGCGCCGGACGCGGTTTCCTTCCAGACACCGACGATCTTGTAGCCGGCCTTTTTGGCGAAGACCTTCAAGTCCCGCTCCTGGCGCGCGCACGACTGATCAGCGGTCGATACCCGGCAATAAAGCGCTGCGGACTGTCCCAATTGAACCCTCGGCTACAAACACCCCAAAAATGGCACTTTTCCAGCAGCGCCGGGTCGATACGTTTGAAGTGTACTTCAAGAGGGACACTCATGCCGACTTGCGAGACGGACGATCCGCAAGAGCCCGCGCTGGTGCAGCTCTGTGCGATCCAGCGTGAACGGGCGATGGCTCGATTTGCGGTCTTGAGACCCCATCTCGAGGACAGTGCCTCCCTGGCGCAAGCCGCGCGTGCCGCCGGCGTCGCGCTGCGAACCGCCGAGCGCTGGTTGTCACGATACCGAGCCGCCGGACTGATCGGCTTGGCCCGCACGCCCCGCGCAGACGGCGGGCGACCCAAGCTTGCCGAGGAGCTGGTCCGGCTCATCGAGGGTCTCTTTCTAAAGAAGCCGCGGCCATCGGTCACCGCCATTCATCGACGGGTCGCGGCAATTGCAAGGGAGCGGAAGCTCCCGATCCCCGCATACAGCAGCGTCCACGCGATTGTCAGCGCCCTCGATCCTGCCTTGGTCACCCTGGCGCATGAGGGTCATGCGGCTTATCGAGACCGATTCGAACTCATCTATCGCCATCGAGCGGAACGACCGAACGCGACCTGGCAAGCCGACCACACACAACTCGATATCCTGATTCTCGATGCCAACGGTCAGCCGAAGCGGCCGTGGCTGACCACGGTGATCGATGACTACTCGCGCATCGTGGCCGGCTACACGGTTTTTCTGGGCGCACCCTCGACGCTCCAAACCTGCCTCGCTCTGCGCCAGGCCATTTGGCGCAAGGAAGACCCCGCCTGGCCGGTTTGTGGAATACCCGAAGTGCTCTACGTCGATCACGGCTGCGATTTCACCAGCCGGCACCTCGAGCAGGTCGCTGCGGATCTCAAAATCCAATTGGTGCACTCGGCTGTCGCTCGTCCTCAAGGGCGGGGCAAAGTCGAACGGCTCTTTGGCACACTCAACACGGAACTCCTTTGTGATCTTCCCGGGTACTTGGTGGATGGGAAACCGGCCAGCGCGCCCAAACTGTCATTGTCAGAGCTCGATGCCGCCATCGGCGCGCACGTCATCGGCAATTACAATGTCCGGGAGCATCAAGAAATCGACGCCATCCCGCGGGTGGCGTGGTTGGGTCATGGATGGGTACCGCGGATACCGCAGAGTCTAGAAGCCCTCGATCTCCTTTTGATCGAGGTTGCCACGGCCCGCATCGTCCGGCGCGATGGCATCCATTTCGAGGGACTGCGCTATCTTGATGCAACGCTCGCCGCCTACGTGGGCGAGTCGGTGACCGTTCGCTACGATCCTCGCGACTTGGCCGAGATTCGAGTGTTTCACCACGATCGCTTTCTCTGTCGCGCCATCAACCAGCAGCATAGCGACCAGACGCTCTCCCTCAAGGACATTCAAACCGCTCGAGTGGCTCGCCGGCGTGCACTACGTTGCCAGATCACTGAGCGGGTTAGCGGCATGGGCGACTTTTGGGGATCCGGCAATGCAGTTCTACCGGTGCCACCCACAGCGGCACCACCAGTGGCCCCGGTACGCAAACCGGCACTGCGGCTTTACTTGGAAGACGCTTGAATGAACGCCGTCGCGAAGGACACCATAGGCCGCCGCGCTGGTGCTTTCATTGCCACCAAAGAGCATCGTCGCTTCGTCGAGTTTGCAACGGCAGTGCGCGAAAATCGCTACATCGGCTTGTGTTACGGCGCACCCGGTGTCGGCAAGACCCTCTCCGCTCGGACTTACGCCAATTGGCCAGAGGTTGAGTCGCTGCTGTACGACTGGGGTCTACGCGAGCGCTCGAGCGGCAAGATGCTCGCCACCATGATTCGCTCCCGCACACTTTTCTACACGCCTGCGGTCAGCCTCTCGGCGCGTGTTCTGAACCGGGACATTCATCGATTGTTAGCGTGCGCGACCGCCTGCATCCGGCCGCACAACGAACGGGCGAAGCGCGAATGTTCGTTCAACCATATGGAAATGATGATCGTCGATGAAGCCGAGCGCCTCTCAACGCCGGCGCTCGAATTTCTGCGCGACCTGTTTGATCGTTCCAATATCGGCCTGATACTCATCGGCATGCCGGGGATCGACAAGCGTCTGGCGCGCTACCCGCAGCTCTACAGCCGCGTCGGGTTTGCTCATCACTATCGCCCTCTTCAAGGCAATGAGTTCACCTTCGTCCTTGCTCGTCACTGGCGAGAGCTCGGCTTATGCCTGGATGGGGCTGATTTCGCCGATGCTCAAGCGATCGCTGCGGTTGCTAGAATCACCGGCGGCAACTTCCGACTGATACACCGGCTGTTCGTGCAGATCGAGCGCCTCATGGACATCAATCACCTGACCGCGATCACCGATGATGTCGTCAATGCGGCACGCCGAATGCTCGTCATCGGTACCGCCAATTAGCGCTGGAGAAACCCCGCCATTTATCGCTGGAAGTCACAGCTTTTCTCGATGCCTTTGCCATGGAGGCGAATCATACACTCCCATTAAGGGCCATTATCGGGAATGTTATGCGGCCCGAACACATTTTATTACGATCAGCGGCTGCGACGCTATCCTGCGCCGCCACCGCGTCGCGCTTCCCAAAACGACGCTCGCTCTCTGTCGTCGCTGTCGTCGTCGCGGCGTCATTGGACCGCGACCACCCGCACCGATAACCCAGTCCCGCCCACCAACTCGGCGCGCTCGGCCTCGTGGTCAACATGATCGTTCTGTGGAACACGCTGTACATGCAGGCCGCGATCGATCAGCTACGGGCGGAAGGCTACCCCGTCCTGGACGAGGACATCGTGCGCCTAAATCCGCATGTCCATGATCACATCAACATGCTTGGTCGCTACTCGTTCTCAATCCCGGAATCTGTCGCCCACGACGAGTTACGACCCCTGAGAAACCCCGCAGACCACGGTCCTTAACCCGGTTTTCGGTTCCATTGCTCCCGAGACCCCGATATCAAGGCGAGAGTTCCGTCGATTCATAGTGCTGGACCGATTTCGGCCGCGTCAGCAGGAATCGGTCGTCGTCCGGAAAGTAGCGCGCGCGATTGATGTCGCCCCCGGCGAACGCTTCGATGGATTTCTTGTCTTTCCACCAACTCAGGGTGACAACTTCGGCTCGCTCGTCGTCCAGGTCGCGTACCGCGATGACTGCACCGAGATTGCCGGGTGTACGGCGATAGCCGGCTAGACCGGTCGAAGACACGTAATCCACGTATTCTTGCTTCAGTGCGCGTCGTATTTCCGCTCGCCACTCGCGAAGAATCGTCACAGTGCATGCTCCATGTAGGCAACTGCGCCCGCGTCATAGTCTACAGCCAGAGCAACACGTGTCTCGGAATGCGAAGCGTTCTCAGTGGTCTCGGGTTGAGGGAGGTGATCGGGTCCTGAAGATTATGTTCTCCGGCCGCTACGAGTAGCGTGTGTCATTTTTCGATTCCTTGAGGCGGCCCCAAGTACCGCGTATTCTCAATCCCCGGGCCGAGACTCGCTTCTCATCAAACATCCGGAGTCAGGAACCGAATGCCCGGATCCGCCCCAATCGTTTTTGCCCGCGTGGTCACACAGTAATACGCGTCTCTACCGGGATCGATTCCGATAAGACATGCCATGGAAAGATCGTCCAAAAATAAATTGCCCGTTACGCCAACACAGCAAAAGAAAAAGCCATCGGGCCGCGCGACCATCGATGAACGCGGTAACTCGGTCTGGGAATGGCGAACCGATACCGGATCGTTCAAGCGTGACATTGATACCGGAGAACTGGAACGCCTCGCGCATGCTGGACTGTCGGTGAACGATGCGGCGGGGATACGACAAGGTTTCGACCCCTATAACAGTGCTACCGCGCCTATCAAACTCGAAGACGCCGCAACGAAACAGTCACGGAAGCTCGATCTAAGGAAGCTTAGCGAAGAAATCAAACAAGGAAAGATCCTTCCGAAGCATCGGAAATGACTTGCCGGCGTCGCCAGCGGGCGCGCGCTCCCACACCATTCATTACAAGCGATTGCAGCCAATTCGCCTAACTATCGAAGACTTGTTGTCTGGGGTCGTGATGTGCGTCGCATCCGCGCGGCCGGAAACGCGGGACCATTCACGCTGTCGGCGTCCGCGCGCGACAATCGCGTACGACCGCGCGACGTCACTATCATTGGCATTAGGAACGCGAGATGGGTGCTAATACACGACCAAGAATTACGCGGCTGTCCGGCGTGAGGAACGAGAGCCGCGCGGGCGACACGCCGACGCGGCTGGTGCAGCGCATCCTGAAGCCTCTCGGCCCGAACCCCGAGGCGGACTCGGCACGCGACGAAGATGCGAGCGCAACCATGGCGGTGATGCTGCGCGTGCAGGATCGGCCGAGATCGCTCCTGATGATTGTCGGGGAACATCGCGAACGGCTGCGGCTCGCACTGCACGATGTGGGATTCAAAGTC
>JAKAFQ010000315.1 GCA_021817875.1 Pseudomonadota bacterium | reverse complement strand
CCCGGCTGCGCTCCGGCGAGCGCACCAGGGCTCGTCACGCACAGCGCGAGCGCAATCGCCGCCACCCGCGCCACTCGCTCACCCGGTCGTCTCTCGCTACGCAGCCCCGTCCACCTCACCGAATGATGCCCTCCCCGACCGGGCAATCTGCACCGTCGGCGCACCGACGGCTGCGTTGATCCGTCAGTGTCGTGCCCCCGCATCGCGTACCTCCACGGTGCGAGCGCCCATCCGGCGGGCAAGACGGCCCGGGCGGGAGGCGCAACACGCCTCCCGCCCGCCGAGGGTCCGCCACAGCGTGCGCCGCTCGTGCCCACTGGTCACACCGCGCCCGTTCTGGGACTCAGTAGCGCAGGCTCAGGGAAATCCCCACCTCCCGCAGCGACGCGGGGCCGATCCAGCCCGACACTCCGGAGACCGCCCCGTTGGGGAACGCCGGGTCCACCCCGGCGGGCACGAACGCCGGGCCGCCGAACAGCGTCACCGGCTGATGCGCATTGTTCAGGTCCCGTCCGAACAGGTCGACCGACCAGCGATCATTCATGCTGCGCACGCCGATGCGCGCCCCGACCGTCCAGTGCGCCGGGTACACGAACCTCGGATCGGGACTCGGCCCCAGGCGCAACTGCGACTTGTAGTCCGCGGTCGTTCCGACGAAGGCCATCACCCGGCCGAGCGGGATGTTGTATTCCGTGGAGAAGGTGAACTTCTCCCGCGGCACGTTGACCAGCTGCATGCCGCCCATGGGCAGCGTCGTATTGGCGCCCACCAGAGCATTGGGATTTTCGCCCTGGTAGCCCGGCGGATAGACCGCCTTGTCGTAGATGTAGCCGGCCGTCAGCTGCCAGTGCGGCAGCGGCCGCGCATTCGCGTTCAGCTCGATACCCTTGGTCGTGATGTTCACCGAGCTCGGAACGCACTGCAGCGAGCCGAACGGGGTGAGATAACAGGTCTGCCCCTGGTAGTTGTGCACCTTTTCGTAGAAGAGATCGCCCGCCACGGACAGCCTGTTTCCCCAGGTCATCCCCTTGGCCCCGAGCTCATACGACGTGGGCACCTCCGCCGGGATGAGGGCGCCGGGCGTGGCGGCCGTGGCCGCCTGGGCCTGAGGTCCCACATAGCCCCGGGTTACCGTCGCGTACGTCGTCCAGTCGCGGTTGATCTCGTATCGCACGCCCACCGTCCCGGATACGTTGTGCGCCACGATGGCGAGCGACGCGGCGCCTATGTTATTGGGCGCGAACGGCTGCAGCCCCAGGGGCGAATCGAAGTCCGTGACGGTCTCGTAGGTGTAGCGAAGACCGCCGAGCAGCGAGAACTGATGGGTCAGGTGATACGTCAGCTGTCCATACGCCGCCGTCTGCTTCATGCTGGTTTCCGTGTACGGGTCCGGGGAGCCGACCTCCCCGGGCGGGTTGAACGGAAAGGTGACGTAGGAAAACTCCCACGGCAGATTGTACCCGAGAGTGGTGTAGTTGTTGTAAAAGAGCCCGGCGGTATAGCCGAGCTTCGCGCCGGGATTCGACACCACGGTGAATTCCTGCGAAAACTGGTCCTGCGCGCCGAGCCGCCCGATGGTGTAGATCTGCGGGATCTCCTGCGGCACGGCCTGGATATCATTGGACAGCGGTCCGCTCTCATCGCGCCGATACGCGGTGATCGAGGTCAGCGTGCCGGCCCCGAAGTCATAGCCGACCTTGACAGCGAGGCCATAATTGGTGTCGCTGAAGACCTGGGGGTGATTTTGGCACCGCGCCTGGTTCGCAAATCCCGGCGTGATGCCGCATTGGGCGAGCTCCGCGGTCAGCGTCGGATCCGCATAGACGTAATCGAACGCCGCTATTGACGACGACTGGCCCGTCGGGCCATGCAGCACTTGCCTCTGCAGATCGGCCAGGACGTTCAACTTCAGGTTGCTGGAGATCTTCCACAGGTAGCGCAGCCGTCCGGAATAGTTTTCCCCCAGACCCTGCTTGCCGTTGTAGGCGTTGTACTGAACGCCCCGGTAGTTGTCCATCATCATCGCCAGACGGATCGCCGAATCCGCGGTCAGCGGCAGGTTCACCATGCCCTGGATGGTGCGCTGGCCGAACTCCGAGCCTGCCGTTCCCTTGTGCGCATAGGACAGGTGCCAGTCGGTCGCGAACCGTTTCGGATCCGGCGCATTGGTGGTAATGACGATCACGCCGGCCGAAGAGCCGAGTCCATACAGGGTCACCTGCGGACCCTCGAGTACCTGGACGTTCTTCACATCGAACAGGTCGCTGACGTTCACATTGCCCTGCTCGACGCCATCGACGACGATGCCGACCGCGCCCTGAGCGGAATTGGTAAAGGACTGCGTGCCGATGCCGCGGATCATCGCTCCGCCACCGGGGCTGCCCGCTGCCCCTATGATTTCAAGCGCGGGAGTCGCCTGGCTCAACGTCCTGATGTTTGTGATGTGCTGCTGGCGCAACTGCTCGCTGGTCACGACCTGGACCGCTTCCGGCACGTCGATCAGAGGCTGGACACGCTTCTGAGCGGTGACCACGATTTCCTGCAGCACGCCCGCAGGGTTCGCCTGATCCGGACTCGAGGGCGCATTGCGGGCCTGAACGACACCATCTCCCATGATGGCCAGACAGGCGATTCCTCCGGTGAGCAGCGTGTAGCAGGTCTCTTTCATTGATCCCCCTCGTCGAGGTCGGTGATGGTAAGTGTTGAATCCAATCGATCCCGGAGCCTCAGGAGCCGGCCGAAGCGCAGCACAGGGAACCCCGCACCGACCCGGGCCGATCGCCACGGAGCAGCGCTCATAAAGACAATTTGCCCCCGCCCCCGCTGCCTCGAGCAACGCCGCCGCGCGTGCCGCAGCTCATCCCAGGATCCGAAGCGCGATGCCGCCCCAAGCCGGGAAGCGCCGGAGTTCGCCGCGGAATGCTCTGGAGAATGCGCGCAGCCGCACCGCTGAAATGCGATCCGCCGTGATGTCCGGCGTCTCGACCGTCTCTCTCAAAATCTCTGCAGCTCTGTACAGAAATCTAGAGCACATCGCCTTTTCGCGGAAATAATAGTTACCCAGGGTGCTTATAAATTTTATTTATCATGGAACGATTCGATTTGAATGCCATGGAATCGAGACTCATTCAAACGGTGAGAATGCGAGTCACATGAACATTTTTGCCGATCCCGATGAACGCGACCCGCCAATGCTCATCGGTGGCGCTCGCCGCGCCGCGCAACGCCCGAGGGCGGAAGGCACCGCACCTCACCCGGGTTCACGCCACCCTCCGCGGCGCGCAGCAAGGCCGCGCGGAGCGACGGCCGGCGTCGCTTACAGTCCCGGCAACATCCGACCGAGAATCGAATCCCGTTTGATGATCCGATGGTACAGCGCGGCCACCACGTGCAGCACGATGAGATTGAACAGCACCCACCACACCAGGAACACATGGACACCCCAGAACCAGGGTGGGACATGGGGGGGATGCGCGAGGAGCGCCGGCAGCGGAATGAGCCCGAACGCCCGCACCGGCCAGCCGTGGCCCGAAGCCGTCGCCCATCCGGCCAACGGGGTCAGAAGCAACGCCGCATACAGCGCGAAATGAGTGGTTTCGGCCACGTACCTCTGCCAGCGGGGCAGGGGCGGCGGTGGCGGCGCACGGTGGGTGAGACGCCACGCGACGCGCAGCACCACGATCAGCAGGATGCCGCTGCCGAGGGCGAGATGAATCGCGATCAGCGTGCCGACCCGGGTGTGGCGGTGGATGTCCGGCATCGTCATTCCGACGACGTACTCGCCGGCCACCAGCAGCACCGTCAGCCAATGCAGCGCCCGGGCGATGGGATCATAGCTCGCTGCCGGGGTATTCTGCCGCTCTGCGATCACGCTCATTCACAACCTCGTGTCAAAAGATGCAGTACCAGCCGGAACGGACCGGCGCATCGGCCGGCTTGCCGAGCATCGGCGCGGCACGCGCCGCGCCCGGATCCGCTCTCAGCGCGCGCTCCGTGCGTGCCGCCTCTCGCGGCGCTCGGCGTACCACTCGGCGAGATCGAGCCGCGTCCGCCAGGGGTCGGCCTGCGGCACCGGACCGTGCCCCGTGAAGTTCATCAGCCGGTCGGTGCGCGCATGGTAGCGCGGCCAGGGCGGCAGGCCCTTCGGATCCGGTTTGCCGGTCTTGGCAAACGCCACCCAGTAGGCATGCATCTGCCGCGCCACGCGCTCGTCCTGCGCACTGGTCTTGTCGCCGGAATAGGCCCGCACGGTATCGAACACATACGGGATCTCGGAGGCATGCATCGCACCGAGCCGGCCAAGCGGCGTATGCCGTACCGAGGTCGCCACGTAGGAGAACCGGTACTCGTACACCGGCTGGCCACGGGATGAGAGTTCGCGCGCGATGGCCCGCGCCGGCTCGATCATCATCAATGCGCCGCCGACCCGCCAGGCGGCCTGCCGCAGCGTCAACCGGCCGCTGGGATCGAACGCGGCGCGCGCCTGTGCGGCCTTCGGGCCGAACATCGCGAACAACGCCTGCAGAGATTTCGCCCGCAGAAAGCTGAGATCGCCGCTGTTCGCCCCGATCAGCACCGGCACGTGGTTGCCGAGTTGCGGGTGGTCGGCATACACCTGGGTCGGTTCCCCCTGGTACAACCCATCGAATCGTATCGGTCCGCCGGCGTACCCGTCCCGTTCCGCGGTCAGCATCGTCGCCATGTTGAGCCCATCGACCAGCCGGGAGGCCGGCAGCGCCCGCAGGCGCGCGAGCGCGCGGGCGCCCTGTCCCCGTATGCCGAAGTGACGGGCGAGCCGCACGCCCATCGCCTCGGCGCTCGACGCTGACCCGGCGAGGGGGCGTGCCGGAAAGAGTGGCCGTCCGCCGCCCGACTCGATGATGGCCCGCTGGAACAGTCCCTTGGCGAGCGGGCTGATCAGCAGGTTGTTCACCGACATGCCACCGGCCGACTCGCCGAAGACCGTCACGTTGTGCGGATTGCCGCCGAAGGCCCGGATGTTGCGCTGCACCCACTTCAGGGCCGCGAGCTGGTCCATGAAGGCATAGTCGCCGAGCATCTGGCCGCGATCCTGGCGGGTGAGTGCCGGAAACGCGAAGAACCCGAAGTTGCCCAGCCGATAGTTGAAGCTGACCAGCACCACGCCATCGCGGGCGAACTGCGTCCCATTGTAGACCGCCGGGGATGTTCCGCCGTTGACGAACCCGCCGCCGTAGATCCACACCATCACCGGCAGGTTGCGTACCGAGGCGCCCCGCGGGCGCCAGACGTTGAGATACAGGCAGTTCTCCTGCGGCACCGTCCGCTCCGGCGCCGCATCGCCCGGGAAGAGCACCTGCATGCAGTCCGGGCCGTAGGCGAGCGCCGGACGGACTCCGTTCCACGGCCTCACCGGCTGCGGCGGCGCCCACCGGCGTGCGCCCACCGGCGGCGCTGCGTAGGGAATGCCCTTGAATGCGATC
>JAKAFQ010000314.1:4260-5491 GCA_021817875.1 Pseudomonadota bacterium | reverse complement strand
CGCCAGTCTGGAGGAGTGGACCGTGGCCACGGACACGCCGCTGGCGCGCCTGCACGACATCCCCGGGTATTACGTGCGGGTGGCGCCGCGGGATGCGATGCGCGACCGCTCGGCGCTGCATGCGCCGCTGCCCATCCGCAACCAGCAGATCGACCCCGGACTGTCGGCCGCGGCCCAGATCGGCGTCGATTTCCTGCAGCTGGTGCGCTTCGGACTGCGGGCGGCCGACGACCCGCTGATCGTGGCCACGGTGAAGCTGGTCGATGCGCTGCTGAAGGTCGACACGCCGAGCGGTCCGAGCTGGCATCGATACAACGACGACGGTTACGGCGAGCATGACGACGGCTCGGCATACGATGGGACCGGACGGGGGCGGGCCTGGCCGTTGCTTACCGGCGAGCGAGGTCACTACGAGCTCGCTGCCGGACGCGAAGCGCTGCCGTATCTGCAGGCGATGGTGCGCATGGCCTCCCAGGGCGGCATGCTGCCCGAGCAGGTCTGGGACAGCGATCCGATCGCCCCGAAGGGGCTTCAGCTCGGGCGGCCGACCGGCGGGGCGATGCCACTGGTCTGGGCCCACGCGGAGTACATCAAACTCGCAGTCTCCCGGGCACTGGGCCGTCCGTTTGATCGGCCGGAGCGTCTCTGGCAGCGCTATCGGGGCGGACGCCCACCCCTGAAGCGCGTGATCTGGTGTGCACACGCTCCGGCCGGCTGCTTACCTCGGGGGGCGGCTCTGACGCTGGCGCTCACCGCGCCGGGGGTGTTCCGCTGGAGCCTCGACGGTTGGCGGAACATCCGCGAGAGTCGCACCACGGCCAACCCCCTGGGGCTGCATCTGGTCGAGATCGATGCCGGTTCGCTGCAGGGCGCGGCCCGTGTCGATCTCACCTACCGGCTGGAGCCGAGCGGCGAGTGGGCGGGGCAGGACTACGGTATCGAGGTGGTGCCGCCAGTGTGCGGGGACTGAGGTAAACTCTCAGGCCCCGGGACCTGTCTGTCAACGGACTGAACTTCCGGGCGTTGAGTCGGTCAGAGGGTACTGGAGACAATCATGATGGCCTGGAAATCCCCGCGCGGGACACACAAGAAGATCGGGCTGGTCGTCCTGGGCGCAATCGCCGCTCTGCTCACCGGCTGTGCCACCGGGCCGGTGGTCCGCACCCAGACTGCCGTAGGCGCCAACCTGACCGGGGCGCACACCTTCACATATGTCAAGCGGCCGGGTACG
>JAKAFQ010000314.1:0-4250 GCA_021817875.1 Pseudomonadota bacterium | reverse complement strand
CTGACCACACAGCGCCTCGAGCGGGATGTGACTCAGCAGATGCAGGCGCGCGGCTACTCGCTCGCGAGCCCGGGTGAGACACCCGACCTGCTGGTGGACTTCCGTATCACGACCCATGACCGGGTCGAGGGCGGTGGCTTCGCGCCGATGTACGCCGGAGGATACTGGGGCCCCGGCTGGGGATGGCCGTACGGTGCGGGCTGGGGTTGGGGCTGGGGTTGGGGCTGTTGCGGTGGCGATTACTACAATGACGTCCGTACCGTCACGACTGCGGCGCTCACCATTACCGTCATCAACGCCTCGGATCGCATGGCGGTCTGGAGCGGTACCACGGCGTCGGAGGTCACGCGGGACGCGATGAATCATCCGGGACAGTCGATCGATCGGGCGGTTACCCAGATCTTCGCGCACTACCCGGTGCCCGTCGCGCATTGAGGGCGCAGCCGGACTTCTTTCGGAGCCGCAGACCGATCCGGGCGCGTCAGCCTCCCGACCGCCGGGCCGGATAGCCGAGGCGGGACAGCTCCGCCACCAGGCGGTCGCGGTGCTCCCCCTGGATCTCGATCACCCCGTCACGCACGGCGCCGCCCGCGCCGCATAACTTTTTCAGCCGACGGGCGAGCGCCTCGAGTTCCGTGGCGGCGAGCGGCAGTCCGGTGATCACCGAAACCCCCTTGCCTGCGCGACCGGCGACCTCGCGCCCCACACGCACGCGTGCCTCGGCTCCCGGGCGGGCGCCGGCGCTGGGCGCGGCCGAGGGCCGGTTGGGCTGTCTGCGCAGCACCACGCCGCGAGCGGTCTGAATACGTGTCATGGGGACATTATGGACGGCGGCGCGTTGCCCGGCCAGACGCGCTGCCGATCCGGTGGATGAGACGGTCATTGCGCCCACTGCGGCATTTGCGGACGGATTGGAAGGTGCGTTGCACGTTCCGGGCTGTAAGATTCGCACCGCGCCCAACCACGGCCGTGACGAGGTCCCGATCCATGAGGCAGTCGCGTCTGCATGTCCCCCATCCTCCCGCCCGTCCGGGGGAGAAGCCGGATTTCAGCTACGTCCGGATCTCCCCGGCCGGTGCGGTCGCCCGACCCGATACGCGGGCGCCGGCGCTCGAGATCGAGATCCTGGGAACCGAGATGGTGCGGGTGCTCGACGAGCAGGGGCAGGCGGTCGGGGCGTGGAACCCCCATCTCGAGCCCGAGGATCTGCAGGTCGCGCTGCGGCACATGCTGCTGACGCGCGCCTTCGATGAGCGCATGCAGCGTATGCAGCGCCAGGGCCGCATTTCGTTTTACATGAAATCCACGGGCGAGGAGGCCGTGGCGGTGGGGCAGGCGATGGCACTGCAGCCCGGGGACATGCTGTTCCCTTCGTATCGCACCCAGGGACTGTTCATCGTCCGCGGCAGGAGCCTGGTGGACCTGATGTGCCAGTGCCTGTCGAACACACGGGACATGTGCCGCGGGCGGCAGATGCCCATCATGTATCACTGGGCGGAGGGCAACATCTTCTCGATCTCCGGCAACCTCGCCACGCAGTTTCCACAGGCGGTCGGTTGGGCCATGGCGGCGGCCATCAAGGGTGAGGATCATCTCGCCGCGGCCTGGATCGGCGAGGGATCGAGCGCCGAGGCCGATTTCCATCACGCCCTGACATTTGCCGCGGTATACCGGGCGCCGGTGATCCTCAACCTGGTCAACAATCAATGGGCGATCTCCAGCTTTCAGGGCTTCGCCGGTGGCGAACGGCGCACTTTCGCCCAGCGCGGGCCGGGTTACGGCATTCCCGGAGTGCGCGTCGATGGAAATGACTTCCTGGCCGTGTACGCCGTCACCCAGTGGGCCGCCGAGCGCGCGCGCGCCAGTGGCGGTCCGACCCTGATAGAGCTGGTGACGTACCGGGCGTCGGCGCATTCGACCAGCGACGATCCCTCGCGCTATCGGCCGAGGGAGGAATGGCAGGCGTGGCCGCTCGGCGATCCCATCCAGCGCCTCAAGAACCATCTGATCGGTCTCGGGGAGTGGTCCGAGGAGCGTCACGGGTCGCTCGAGCGGGAGCTCGATGCGCACGTGGCCGCCTGTTGGAAGGAAGCCATGACGTATGGCACCCTGACCGAGGGACCATGGATCGATCCGCTCAGCATGTTCGAGGACGTGTTCCACGAGATGCCGCCGAATCTCACACAGCAGCGCGAAGCCCTCCGGCGACTGATGCAGGAGAGCGCCGCGAGCGGCGCCGCCGAGGCCCCGGGTCCGGCGGGGAAGGTTTGATCCATGGCCCGGATGAACATGGTGCAGGCGATCAATTCGGGCCTCGACGTGATGCTGGGGCGTGATCCGCGCGTAGTGGTCTTTGGCGAGGATGTCGGCTATTTCGGCGGTGTGTTCCGCTGCACCGACGGTCTGCAGCGCAAGCATGGCGAGCACCGTGTGCTCGATACCCCGATCGCCGAAGGCGGCATCGTCGCGACCGCGATCGGCATGGGAGTCAACGGGCTGCGGCCGGTCGCCGAGATCCAATTCGCCGATTACATCTACCCGGCGTTCGACCAGATCGTGAGCGAGCTGGCGCGGTTGCGCTACCGTACGGCGGGGGAGTTTTCCGCACCGGTGACCATCCGGACCCCGTGCGGCGGCGGTATCCGCGGTGGTCAGACGCATTCTCAGAGCCCCGAGGCCGTGTTCACCCACGTCTGCGGCATCAAGGTCGTCATGCCGTCGAACCCTTATGACGCCAAGGGTCTGCTCATCAGTTCCATCGAGGACGAGGATCCGGTGGTGTTCTTCGAACCGAAGCGCCTGTACAACGGGCCGTTCGATGGCGACCCGCACAAGCCGGCCGTGCCCTGGAGCACGCATCCGAAGAGCGAGGTGCCCGATGGCCATTACACCGTTCCGATCGGCAAGGCCGAGATCGTCCGCCCCGGTGCCGAAGTGACGGTATTGACCTATGGCACGATGGTGCACGTGGTGGAAGCGGCGGTGAAGCTCGCGCAGGTCGATGCTGAGATCATCGACGTGCGCTCCATGGTGCCCCTCGATGTCGATGCGCTGTGCACGTCGGTGTGCAGGACGGGACGCTGCGTCATCGTGCACGAAGCGACCCGGTTCAGCGGTTTCGGCGCGGAGCTGTCCGCGACGGTTCAGGAGGAATGCTTCTGGCACCTGGAGGCACCGATCGCGCGGGTCACCGGCTGGGATACCCCCTACCCGCATGCCTTCGAGTGGGATTATTTTCCCGGCCCGCGGCGCATCATCGCGGCCCTCAACAGCGTGATGGAGGCTCGATGAGCCGTTACGTGTTCAAGCTGCCGGACCTGGGGGAAGGCACGGTCTCCGCCGAGATCGTCGGCTGGCGCGTCCATCCGGGCGACTGGGTGGCCGAGGAGCAGGTGCTGGTCGAGGTCATGAGCGAGAAGGCGGCGGTGGAAGTCCCCTCGCCGGTGAGCGGCAGGGTGGTTTCCACCACGGGTGAGCCGGGCGAGCGGGTGGCGGTGGGGTCGGAGCTGATCGTATTCGAAACGGCCGAGGGCGAGCAGGGTCGACCGGGACCGGCCGTCCGGCAGGAGCCGAGTCGGACGCCTTCGCCGGGGGGCGGCCCTGCCGGCGCCGTGCCGCTTCAGGCCAACGGGTCGGATGCCGGCGCGCGGCCCGACGAGCTGCGCGCTGTCGGCCCGCGCGGCCGCGTGATGACCTCTCCGGCCATCCGGCGCAAGGCCCGTGAGGCGGGTATCGACCTGGGGGCGATCCAGGGCACCGGTCCCCAGGGCCGCATCCTGCGCCAGGACCTCGAAGCCCATGCGGCCCGCTCCGGTCCGATCGGCTCTCCGGTCCGGGCGGTCTCAGGAGAGCCCGTGCCGTCCGCTCCGCCCCGCCCCGCGCTGCGCGCTGCGAGTCTGCGCAGTGGCGAGGCCGCCGGCGTGGAGGAAATCAAGGTCATCGGAGTGCGCCGGCTCATCGCCGAGCGCATGAGCGAGAGCAAGCGCACCATTCCGCATTTCTCGTACATCGAGGAAGTCGATGTCACGGAACTGGAGGCGCTGCGGCGGCACCTGAACGGCAAACTGCCGCCCGGCACCCCGGCGCTCACCTATCTGCCCTTGCTGGCGCTCGCGCTGGTGAGGGTGATCGCGCAGTTTCCGCAGTGCAACGCCCACTACGATGCCGACAGAGGCGTGCTCGTCCGTCACCGGGCGGTGCACATCGGGGTGGCCACCCAGACCCCGGAGGGGTTGAAGGTTCCGGTGGTG